>QMOE01000152.1 GCA_003648125.1 Chloroflexota bacterium | reverse complement strand
GGTAATGAGAATACGCAAGGGACTTACCTCCCATAATGAGTTCCCCCCATCCGCTTGATTTGTGGCTCCGACTGAAGTATAATAGAGCTATAAGAGCGAAAGGACGGTGACCGAAATGCAAACAATATATGATGTACGCGCTGTATATCACGACGGCGTGCTGCGTTTGCTTGATCCAGTGCAATTGCCCAACTGGGCAGAAGTTCGCCTTCACGTCCAACTATTAACTTTCCAGGAAGCGACAAAGGCCCATGCCCCCCTGTTTGTCTACTCCACCCGCATGGTGCCGGCGGAGAAGTTGGACCGTCTGACCGGACTGGTCGAGGTCGGCGGTGATGCATTGGCGGATAGCGAGGCACTATATGATCCAGATTGGGATTGACACGTCTGTCTTGATCGGTATCCTCGATTCCAAAGACACCTGGCACCCACAAGCTATGGCTTTGAAGGGAGCTCTCAAGACGCATAGGGCTAATGTGGCTGTGTTTGATTGCGTGCTAGCCGAGGCCATTAGCACGATGGCTCGCCGCATCCACGAACAGCGTTGAGAGCAAGACCTGGATAAGCTATTGGACTGCCTTCAAACTGAATTCCCTGCCGATGCTGTGCTCTGGATTCTGCCCGATGTGCCCGCGCTCTTCGCCGAAACTGTCGAACTCGTGCGTTCCTCCGGCGGTGAGCTCAACTTCAACGACGCGCTGATTGCCCTCTCCTGCCGCAATCGCGGCATTCCTTTCCTCGCCAGTTTCGACCGCGACTTTGACCACGTAGCCTGGCTTACGCGGGTGGCCGTGCCTGAAGACCTTGTCTCGATGATGTGAGCGCCCTCTCATCATCCACTTATCCGCTCCCCACCCGCTGCCGTAATAATCCCCCGTGGTTCAGTATACACCAGGTGACGAATGCCGTCAATCCCGCTGAGCCTGCACGATCTGCCGGTTGAGCGACACCCGTTCCAGGAAAGTGATGCGCAGGCTTTCGTCAGCGATGAGAGCAGCCTTGCGTTGTACCTCGGTGAAGGCACGATCCAGAGCGGCTCGCGCCTCAACATCCCGGCCCAGGGCGTGTAGCACCTGAGCGGTGAGCCAGTGCAATGCCTCGCGGCGGTAACTACTCTCCCCCAATGCCTGTGCTGCTTCCTGGCAGCGAGCCAGCGCCGCCTCCGCCTGACCAGCCGCCAGACGAATCTCAGCCTGCCACAGCAGGCTCTCGCCGTGGCTGAGATGGCGCTCCTCGCCGATGGCCCGTATCTCCTCGATGAGGGCCACAGCGTGTTCCAAGTCACCAGGCTGTCTGCGGCGCAGGTGAGCGATGGCCAGCCGCCCGATCCCATCGGCCATCTGTGCCGGACCCGGGGCCAGGCTCACGGCGTCTTGCAAGCAGGCGATGGCCGCGTCCGCGTCGCCGAGTTCGAGATGCAGCGTGGCGCGGGCGCTCAGGTTGTGAAAAAGGCCCTCGGCATCCCGTATCTCCTGCCAGGTGTCGTGGGCCTGTTGCAAGCGGGTCTCAGCCGCCTCAAACTGGCCGAGACGGATCAGCAGCTCGCCAATGTCATTCGCCAAAGTGCCCAGCAGCCAGCGATCACCGATTTCCTGTTGGATGTCCAGAGCGGCATTATAAGAGACAAGAGCACGGCTGTAATCGCCCAGAACGTCAGCGTATATCATCCCCATGCGAATCAGAGCCCGAGCTTCGTCCCGCCGGCGTCCCGTCTGGCGATGCAGAGCCAATGCTTGCTCGACGCTGGTCAGAGCAGTCTGATACTCGCCCAGGTCGTAGTAAGTGGAGGCCAGACGGTCCAGGCTGCGCCCGGCCATCGTCACCAGGTCACAAGCCTCGAACAGATTGTAAGCGGTCTGGAAATGAACCAACGCCTGGCGAGGGCGGCCCTGCCAGCGTAAGGCAGAACCCAGATTCCAGTGAGCCATACCTTGACCGGCGACATCGCCAATCCTTTCGGCGATCTCCAGCGCGGCTCGCGCACTGGTCTCAGCGTGGTCGTAATCGCCAACCTTCCAGTAATACAGCGAGCGGCGATTGTAGGCCTGAGTCCGGCGCCGGTCGTCGTTTAATTCCTGGGCCAGGGCCACGAGCGCGGCGACGTCGGCTTCCTGGGCCTCCCGCTGGCCGAGAACGTCGTACACGCCTTCCCGTCCGGCCAGAACCTCGAAGCGAGTCCCAGGTTGCGCTTGACCGGCAGCATCGAGTTCGTCCAGAACAGCGAGGGCCTGGTTGTAGTAGACGAGGGCCTCGTGATTGGCGTAATCCGCCTGAGCACGCCGCCCGGCCTTTTGCAGGTACTCCAGGGCTTTGCGAGGATCGTCACTGAGGCGATAATGATGGGCCAGGAGATCGTAAGCCTCTTCCAGGCGACCGGCGAAACGCGCTTCCAGCCACTCTCCGATCTGGCGATGCACCTGGCGGCGGGTGCTGCGCAGAACAGAATGGTACGCCACTTCCTGAAACAGAGCGTGGCTGAAAGAGTATTCCCTATCCCCCTCGAAACGAGAAGCCGGCAGAGGATGAATCAATTCCCGTTCTTCCAGGACAGCTAGGTCGGCGTCCACCGGGCGGCCAACCAAATCGACCAGCAGACGCTGCCAGAAGTTGCGACCGATGATCGCCGCCCGCTGCAGGATAACTTTATGCGGCACGTTCAGGCGATCAATGCGCGCGCTGAGCATCCCTTGAATGGTCTCTGGCACCCGGATGTCGCTCAACGAGCGGGTAGCCTGCCAGCGGTCATCTTTCTTGACCACGACGTGTTCCTCGATGTAAGTGCGGATAATCTCCTCAAGGAATAGAGGATTACCCTCGCTTTTTGCCACGGCCAGGGCCAGTAGGGGCACAGCGGAGGGGGCAGCAGGGAGGAGCCGGTCAACCAGAAATCGGCCCTCTTTGGCAGTGAGAGCTTGCAGCGAGAGGATCGGATAATCCAGCTCGCGCAGCCGGGCCTGGAGAGTGGTCAGAGCCTCGTTTCCCTCGTGCACAGGCCGGCTGATCAGAATCGTGAAAATGGGCACGGCGGCGCGAAAGGCGACCAGACTGTAGAGAAAATCCAGCGACGGCCCATCCGCCCAGTGCAGGTCATCGAAGACGAGCACGGTGGGTTGCCTTTCGCCAATCGCCTCTAGCAAACGCAGCAACGAGAGGAAAACCCGCTCCCGACGTTGAGCCGGGGGCAAGGCTAACAAAGGGTTCTCAGTGTCCCGCAGACCCAGGACGGCAGCCAGAGAATGAAGTTGGTAGTCGAACTCAGTGGCTGCCAGGTGCGGGGACAGCAGAATGTGCAACGCCTCTTCCAGGTGAGCGCGGGCCCGGGCGCTGTTCTCACTTCCCCGCAAGCCGAAGTAACCCCGGAAGAGGTCGGCCAAGATCAGATAGGGAGTGGTCTGGCTGTGGGATAGAGCGCGTCCCTGAAGCACCTGGGCCTGCGAGTGGGCGTCGGCCAGCCAGTCGAGGAACTCGCCCGCCAGCCGTGACTTGCCGATTCCCGCCTCACCGATGATAAACAACGCCTGGAGGCAACCCTCGGCCACGGCCCGCTCGTAGGTGGCTTTCATCATCGTTAGCTCGGAGTCACGGCCAATCATCGGCGCGTGCAAGCCGGCAATGCCCCGCTCCACGCCGCGTCGCGCCCTGGGGCCTAGCACCTGGCGCACGGTCACTGCCTGGCGCTTGCCTTTCACGCGGATCACCTGGGGCGGGCCGAACTCAAAAGCGGCGCGGGCGCGGCGGTAAGTGCTCTCGCTGACCAGGATGCCTCCGGGTGGCGCAGCCGTCTGCAAGCGGGCCGCCAGGTTGACACTGTCGCCAGTGACGATGTAGTCGCGTTGACCGCGAGCGTAGACCTCGCCGGCCACTACCTCACCGGTGTGGATTCCGACGCGAATCTGAAAGCCCTGGCCCATCAGCCGCGTCAACTCCGGTTGCAAGCGGGTCAGGGCCTTTTGCATAGCCAGCGCGGCGCGGATGGCGCGTTCCGGGTCATCCTCGTGGGCGTGAGGCGCGCCAAACACGGCCAGCACCGCGTCGCCCACGTACTTTTCCACGATCCCATCCAAACGCTCCACCTCACGGGTCAAGGCCCCGAAATAGAGATTCATTGCCTGGCGCACCGCCTCCGGGTCTCGACGTTCACTAAGCGCGGTGAAACCGACGATGTCGGCGAAGAGCACGGTAACGACTTTCCGCTCCTCGCCAGGGGCCGCGATCAACCGTGCTCCACACCGGCCGCAGAAAGCGAAGCCGTCCGGGTTCTCAAAATCGCACTCAGGACAACGCATAGTCTGACTCCAGCGGGGACAGCAGACCCAGTGTCAGCATGAACACGAAGGCCAAATCCACCAGAAAGAATCCCTGATCAATCAGGCCGTGAGCCAGAGTAGTAACCATCGAGGCCATCAGCCCCACTGCCAGGCCCCGTATCCTGGGGCACGTCGCCGACCTGTAGAAAGCCAGCCCTCGCCGGAAGAAGGCGATTTCCAGCCAGGCCAGGACGACCACGCCCAGCACCCCCAGCCGCACCCAGAAATCCAGCACCAGATTGTGCGGGTGGGAAAGGTCGAGTTCCTGCCAGGCGGCGGGCAACACGTAACGGGTGCGGTACTGATACAGAAAATTATCGAGGCCCACACCGGTGAGCGGGTGCTCGCCAATCAGGTTTAGGGTGGCCCGCCAGAGTTGGAAGCGAAAGAACGTCGTGCCCGACCGCGTATCCAGCAGTGAGGCAAAGCGTTCAGTACGGACCACGGGCAGCAGGATGAGAACAGCGACGGCGAGCAGGGCCACGGTCATGGCCAGCGCGCGCCGTCCGCGCAGCGCCCCCAGGAGGAGGGCGGCGGCGGGCACGGCCAGGAGCAGCGCGCCGCGCGAAAAAGTCAGCACCAGACAGACCAGCACAGGGAGCGATGCCAGGGCGTACAGCCGGCGACGCCAGCGACCCGCCGGCCAGAGGATGCCTGCCGTCAGCATAGGCAGCGCTCGCTCCAGGAAGAGAGCGAGGTTGTTGGGTGAGCCGTAAACGCCCCGCACGCGGCGGACGCCTTCGGCGGTAATCACGTTGCCAGTGATGGCGAACTGGGCCAGGCCGATGAGCGACACCGCCAGTGCACCCAGCAACCAGGCATCCACCACACGCCAGCGCTGGGTCGCGTCCAGACGGGCGACGCGCAGCAATCCATAGAACAGCGCTGACTCTAAGACCACTACGCGAAAGTCACGGCTGGCGACTCCGAAATTCGGTGCCCAGGTGAGGGACAGGGCGCTGAGGGCCACCAGCGCGACCACGCCCCAATCGAGAGCTGTGAAGCGGCGCAGGGTGAGCCGTGGCTGGCGCGCCCCCCTCCCACGCCAGAGCCACCAGTGCAACGGCCAGACAACGACGCACAGCAGGGTGATAATCTCCACCAGGGAAAAGTGCTTGCCCAGCAACGCCTTCGGGTACAGGAAGAAAGGCACGCTCAAGGCAATGAGCGCCAACCCCAGGTCCAGGCGCAGGACAACGAGAACGCCCAGCACGGCCAGCGTACCCAGGCTGGCGGGCAACCCCGGCACAAAGGCGAAAGCAGCCGCCGCACCCAGCGTCAGCGTCACCTGGAGCCATTCCGGCAGCATCCGGTAGCGGTGCGCCCAGGTCTGGACTAAAATACTCACTACGCGAATAAAGGCGCGGGCATTGGCCCAGCGCGTCGGGCCGGACGCCGCCTGCCAGATCGTGCCCGCCAGGGTCAGCGCGGCGCACAGGCCGAGCGCGGCCAGTGCCAGGTTTGTGCCCCGCAGGTCGGGCTCTCGCCGCACCGTCCAACCGATCAGTGCCCACTGGCCCCAGCCGCCCACGGGCGTAATCTCGGCCAGGTGAGTACCGGCGGGCAGATTCCGCGCCACAGGCACGGATACGGTGACGTGGAGCGGATCATGCAGCACGAGATAGCCCGCCGTGGGGCGCTGCGGGTCCACGGGCAGAGCGTTAGCCGGTACGCCATCTACGGTGACGTAGAGCAGCCCCCAGTAATCGCCCCGGCGCACGGTCAGATCCAGTGCCGTGCCGGAGAAGTGGATGCGCAGGCCGGCTTCATCCGCAATCTGCCCCGCGCCCCAGGGAATGTCGGCCCCGGAGGCGGAGAAGCGCCAGTCGCCCCGGTCCTCGCCCGATGGATGGGTGGTCGGGTAGACGCCCGGCCCGGCGACGATGGGTGCGGTAGCCTGCGCTTGCAGCGTACGGTACACGGTACGGGGCACGCCGTCCACACCAAGGAGGGCGAATCCCCAACGCGGGTCATCGGCGGGGGCATCCGGCTGAAAGGTGCTGACGCACATCGCGCCCATCCACGGCCAGTCGCGCTGGGCGCGCTCCACGGCGGCGACCGTGTACGCGG
>QMOE01000151.1 GCA_003648125.1 Chloroflexota bacterium | reverse complement strand
TGTGACTAGAACCTTGATAACTTTTCCCATATTACACGTTTCCTCCTGACCGCTAGACCTGATTGGCCGACAAATTTAACATTCGGACGCAGATTGACGCAGATTCACGCTGATCTGCCCTGGGAATTAACAAAATCTGCGTTTTCTGCGTTCATCTGCGTCCTATTTTCTGTATCCGGAGTCAAGTGTTAAATTTGTCAGTCAACCAGCCGCTAGACTTTCTCAGCGGACTGTTCTCGTCGAAAATCCACGAAACGATACCCCACCCCACGCTCGGTAAAGATGTAGCGCGGATTGGAGGAATCAGGCTCAATCTTTTGCCGCAAATAGGTAATGTATAGACGCAGGTATTGGATTTCGTCGCGGTACTCGTAGCCCCAGACCTTGGCCAGCAGCGTCTCGCGGGGCACCACCCAGCCCGCGTTCTCGATCAGGTGATAAAGCAGGCGAAATTCAGTAGGACGCAACTTGACGTGCCGTCCCTCGACAATGATCTCCTGAATGTTAAAATCCACGCTCAAGCGATCATCAATTTTGAGAATGGTCTGTCCCGGCTCAGCCAGGCCACGAGTGCGGCGCAATACCGCCTTGACGCGGCTGGCGAGTTCGCGGGCGCCAAAGGGCTTGGTCACGTAATCGTCGGCCCCCAGTTCCAGCCCGCGCACTCTATCCTCCTCATCAGAGCGGACCGTGAGCATGATCACCGGGACATTAGAGACCTGGCGCAGCATCTTCAAAGTCTCAAAGCCATCCAATTTGGGCATCATCACGTCGAGGATGACCAAATCAGGGAGGTCTGTGCGCACTTTGTCGAGTGCCTCCAGCCCATCGTGGGCTTCTATGACCCGGTATCCGTCGAGTTCCAAGTTCATACGGATGAACCGTGTCATCCGGGGTTCATCATCTACGACGAGAATCAGTGCGCGGTCTGCGGGCATAATCGGCAACCTCAGCGCTCGTTATTCGCGGATGAAACTGATAACCTCCTCCTCAGCCTCGCCGGTCAGAACCTCCACACAATGGACGCGTGTCCAGGGGTAGATCACCGTTTTGGTCTCAGGTAGGATATAAGTGACATCGCGGCCATCGCGGTACCGCGGGTTGCTGATAATCAACACCTGATCGGTAGGATCGGGGATATTCTCCATCTCTCCCACCACAGATTCCTCGTTCAATATGTGGATCAATACAACGTGGGCCATACGCTACATTTCACCTCGGGTCGTTTTTTCTGGCTCGTCCTGCTCTTTCCGAATGATTACCTCCAGTTTGACGCGCCCCAACTGTAGTTCGTCCCCATCCTCGAGCACGTGAGGCAGGTAGGGGGTCAAACGCTGCCCTCCCAGAAAGGTGCCGTTGGCACTGCCGACGTCCTCGACCAGGTAGGTCGAGCCTCGTTGGTGGATTTTGCAGTGGTGACGAGACACACCAGCCTCCAGCCCTCCGTCGGTGGTCAGATCCAGATCGGGAAAGATGCCGTGGGCAGCATCAAGACGCCCGACGTGCACCTCGGCAGTGGGCGGCAACTGAATCTCCCGCCCAGTGGCTATGATCCTGATGCGCAGAGGTACAAGGACCGCCTCTTCCCCTTCTTCGACTGGCTCGCTGGCCCAGGGATTCGCCCGCGAGATGGGCAGTTCCTTTTCAGGAAGCGGCTCAGTCCGCAGAGGGCCACCAGTGGGTAGATATACCCCGCACTCGCTGCAAAACAGAGTGCCGGGACGGTGCTTACGACCGCAAGATGGACATTCAATCATGAGGCTTACTCCATGAGGCAATAGTCAGACTACGTGTACCGTACTTGAGTTCCTTACGCCCCCTGGGGGTTGGCGTTACGCCTTTCGAGATGCGCCCGGCCTCCAACATTGCTGCCCGCGCCAGTTGGGTCTCGCCCAAATCAAAGAGGCGCGTGGCTACCATCTCCAATTGATGAGTCGCCGTTTTAGCATCCCCGTTCCCAAGCGCGTCCCAGGCGCGCTCTTGCATCCGATAGAGAGCAGCCTTGCTCAGTGCCCTCAGAATAGACGTCGGTACCGGTTGAAACGGGGGCTTGGTGGACATAAAAGCACACATAACATCACGGCGCAACTTGTCTCCCTGCCGCCCCAAGGCCGGTATATCTCCCGTGAGTTCAAATTGTAACAGCCGATGCTCTCCAACCGGTTTTTGCTTCACGCCCACTTCCAACACAATGGTCAGCGGCACATCGGCCTGCAGCGACCCCAGGCTAATCGCACCATCGGTCATAGCGAGGCGCTCCAGGTAAGGCGAGGTGCGGAAAACGTTTTCCACCCACACCCCCTCAGCACAGCGCGGCTTCAACGTCAACCCTTGAGCAAACACTGACCCCAAGCCGCGCACCCTCTGCCGCAGCAACGCGCGCACCTGACTGGGCGACGCGATGTAGGCCGAGACACCTCCACTCTGAGCAGCCACCTCGTCGAGCAGCGTGTCGTTCCAGCCCTCGCCTATACCCATGGCAGTAATACCAATGCGACGCGCCCCGGCGCGATGAGCTTCGGCTATACATTCTTCGTCGTCACCATACGTTTGACCATCAGTGAGTAGAATCAAGTGGCTGGTACGCCGGTCACTGTGACGCTTCTCAAGCTCCTCCAATCCAGACTGTATGCCCTGCAAAATCTCAGTTCCACCACTGGCCCAGATCGTAGAGATTTTAGCTTTGGCTTGCGTGCGGTTGATATCTACTTGGCTGGGCAGTACCACTTTGGCCCGGTCGCTGAAAACGACCACAGACAGGGCGTCATCGTCGTATAATTCATCAATGATCTGATGTGCAGCCTGCTTGACGTGTTCTAATCGCGCTCCTTGCATTGAGGTGCTGCGATCAACCACCAGGCACAGATTCAACGGTAATCGCTTGCCTCGCGCATCCGAATTGGCCTGTATATCTACCAGGAAATAGATCGTTTGCTCCTCGTGAAGAGCATAGAGTTGGTCCCGACTCGGCAAAATCTCCCAAGAGAGTGCCTGCTCCTCGTCCAATCCCAGAGTGGCCCGCTGCCGCTCGTAAGCACGGCGGCTATCTGGGTCATTCAAGACAGAATAGGCGGCCTGAACCTCGTAAAACAACGTCGTCGGAGCGCTTTCCATCCGGCTATCGGGATGGTAGCGACGCGCCAGCGCACGATAGGCATGCTTAATCTCCTCGTCCGTCGCGGACTGGGGCACACCCAAGATAGAATAATAGTCCTTTTCAGCGTCTATCTTCATTCGCCTCGCTCATCTTGTGTCATTCACTAGAATATGTCCTACGCACCACGAGTCTCAGACTGGCAGCGCGTACAGATACCGATCAGACGAGCCAATGTATACCATATCGTCTACTACCCTGGGGGAAGAAATCACCGGCCCATCGGTCTGAAAGCGCCAACGTAAATTACCAGTTTTAATGTCCAAACTATAGACAGCACCATCTGTTGATCCAAAGTATACCGCCTCTTCAGTTACAGCCGATGAGGAGGTCACTTGCCCCTCTGTAGCATAACGCCAGACCACCCGGCCACTTTTGGCATCCAGAGCGTAGAAATAAGTATCAACCGACCCAACGAAAACCAGTCCCTCGCTCACCACCGGTGAGGACACAACCGGCCCGCCAGTACGATAGCGCCACGATACCCAACCAGAACGGATGTCCAGACCGTAGACGTGGTCATCCTGGCATCCCACGTAGACCATATCTTGGGTCACAGCAGGAGAGGAGGTCACTGCGTGACGGGTGCGGAAGCGCCAGCAGGCCTCGCCGTTGGTGCCTATCGAGTATACCATCCCTCCCTCACAACCCACGTAGACGGCGTTATCACCTATGGCCGGTGACGAGCGCACTTCCCCGTCCGCCTCGAACTTCCAGGCAATACGTCCACTCTGCACCCCGACCGCGTAGAGAAAGTGATCGTCAGAGCCAAAGAACACGTGGCCGAACGCAGCCCGTGGAGACGACCACACACTGCCCTGGGTGGGGCAAGTCCACGAGATACGGCCCGTACCCGCGTTGACTGCGTACAACATCCTGTCCGCTGAGCCGAAGAATACGCGTCCCTCATACACGCAGGGAGACGAACCAATTCCCCCCTCAGTGGCATACTTCCACAGAAACTGCCCATTATCAGCGTTGATGGCATAAAGGTTGTTATCGTAAACGCCGATGTAAATGACCCCCCCCTGCACCGCCGGCGTGGAGCGCACCTCGTCCTCGCAAGCAAAACGCCAAAGGGGTAAAACGTCGCTGCTGGCAAAAGTCGTCGTCCCAAAAGCAGCCGTTCCCACGCCACGAGCTGAGCTCAAGCCCATCAGTGCGCGCTGCATCTCTGCGGCCGAGCCGTAGCGATTGTTGATGTCATAATCCAGCGCGCGGTCAATAATCTCCACCAACCCGCGTGAGACGATGGGATTCTTCTCGTGGATGGGACGCTCGTGGAAGGAAAAGGGCGGCTCCATCTGGGGGTCCTGCTTGCTCAGCAGATGATGCATCGTAGCCCCCAATGCATAGATGTCTACCCTCGGCTCAGCGACGCCGCGATATTGTTCCGGCGGCGTGTATCCCTCGGTGCCGATCATGGTGCCTTGCTGACCGCTCTGAAAGACCTTGGCGATTCCAAAGTCCACCAACCGAATGTCGCCCCGGCTTTCGAGCATAATATTGGAAGGTTTCAAGTCACGAAAGATGATGGGCTGAGGCTCGTGGTTATGCAAATAGCTCAACACCTCGCAAACCTGGATAGCCCACTGGACCACCTGAGCCTCCGGAAAAAAGCCCTCCGTCTCAGCCAGGACATCTTCCAGATTCTTACCATCTATGTACTCTTGAACAATATAGTTGCGGCTACCTTCGCTGAAATAGTCATAGACTCGGACTACACCAGGGTGGCTGAGAGTAGCCAGGATATTGGCCTCGCGCTCAAAGTTGCGCTCCATCATGGCTCGTATCTGGGGGTCAGTGGCAGTGTTGAGCATCTCCTTGATGACGCACAAGCGGGTGACTTTAGGAAAGCGCAGGTCCTGGGATTTGTAGACCGCACTCATACCACCCACTGCCAGCATCCCCAAAATACGATACCGGTTCTGAAGCAAGTGACCTTCGGGTAACTGGCCCTCAGTGCGATCATGCGTTTTGGCGGATCCCATCTGACGTGTGCCCCGCCCTTTGGGCAAAGCCGAGGTCTGCAAATCTTCTGCGGGCGCGGGCGCCTGTGTGGCTGACACGCCAGTAGAATGTTCTATATCAACGCTGCGAATTCCAAGGGACTCCATATGAAACATACCTTTTCAGGTTGATGAATCAGCATCCCAGTGAGATGCCGTCTATGCTACCAGGCTTGCAATTTATTTGGGTGCGTTTCATTTCGGTTAAAAGTAGGCGCGGTTTCCATACCGCGCTATGGAAAGCGCGCCTACCCAACTCATTTGAAACACATGCAATTTATTTGCTTGTAATTATAGAGCCAAATGAATAAACACGCAATCCAAAGGCGGTTAGCAAAACCGCCCTACAACGCTTCTAGTCACGTTGTAGCGTGACAGATCATAATCGTCATGTTAAAAACGTGACCTACATTTTCGTTCGGCTTGCATGGGCCGCCCCCGAGACGGGGGCTAGAGCGGTTTTGTACCAAGAGCTAGCTAATACGCGCGACTTTTACCACAGTGCCAACCTAACAGGCAGGACAAGATACTATCCACCCTATTCCCCCACCAGAAACTGCACGTCCGCGTCACTGTGCCGGATTAAAGTAATTATAAGTCGCAGTAGCAATATCTGCGACCAGGGGCGCGCTCTCCCCCCACTCTAACCACTGAGGACGATAGAGATAGACGACCAACACAAAATCCCCTCCCGGGCTGAACACAACGGCCGCGTCGGCGTGTGTATCACCCGTGAAGCCATGTTTGTGCGCTACCTCCGTCCCCACTGGAACACCGGCCTCGATGAGGCTGTCAATACGATCTTTGCTCAGCCACTCGACCATCTGAGCACATTCATCAACCGTAAAAGCGCCAGGATAGGCAGCCATCAACGCGCCGCCACCCTGGTTGCACTGGTAGATCATTTCCAGCAGCAGGCCAATATCCAATGGCGTGGTCTGCATATAGGGATCGGGTGCGGTGGTAATGTCGGTGCGGGAATTGGCCGGGGTGACGATAGTCAGCGCCCCCACCTCGTCGTAGGGAGCCGCCATAAACGTGTTGCGCAACCCCAGGTAATTCATCGAACCGGTTAGAGCCTCAGCGCCTCGGTAGCCATCGCCCCCGCCGATAACGTCACGCAGGAGCAAGTTGGCCTGGAAATTGCTGCTGGTGATACCCAACGTATTGCTCAACCATTCCGTCACCTCCGGGTCGAGCGGGGCATCCAGGGCGCGATAGGTTTCTTCCAGAATG
>QMOE01000150.1 GCA_003648125.1 Chloroflexota bacterium | reverse complement strand
TGATCGAGATTCAGGACCGGCAGCGGTTGCTCATCCACCACAGCGTGGCGAGTTCGGTGGACGGGCTGCTGCGCGGCCAGCCCTCGCAGGCAGAACTGCGCTACCGCGACCCCGGCGGGGAGATTTGTAAGGAGCAGACCACCCCACCCTCACTGGAAGAGCGGGAGAGTGGGCAAGCCAACGCCGGACCATCGTTCATCCCCCAACCAACGGTACAGGAACCGCTTGAGCCGTTGCGCGTTTATCCCTACGGCATCGCTCGCAACCGGCTAGAGCGGGCCGCCCGCCGTATGCGCGTGCCGGTCTACATGACCAAGGGACTGGGGCAGGCCGAGGTGCTGCTCACCACCAAGAGCTTTTACCGCAAGCGCCCGCGCCTGGTCGCGGACGCAGAACAACGCGGACTGCCCGTCTACGTCCTGCGGGCCAACACCGTCGCCCAGATGGAGGCCTGCCTGAGTGACGTCTTTGATCTGGAGAGTCGGCCCTCGGACGCGCTGCGTCAGGCGCTGCAAGAGGTCGAAGGGGCTATCCGGCAAGTACAGGGAGGCATACCAGAAGTGACGCTCTCCCCCCAGAACAGTTACATCCGCCGCCGGCAGCACGAGATGGCCCGCACCGCTAATCTGGCGTCAGAGTCGCGGGGCAAAGAGCCTCACCGTCGGGTGCGTATTTTCAGAGAGGAGTAGTGATTCGGTGTTCGTCACTTTTGAAGGCCCCGATGGCAGCGGCAAGACCACCCAAATTCGCTTGCTGGCAGAGTGGCTGCGTGAGCGGGGGCGCGAGGTAGTGCTGACCCGCGAGCCGGGCGGCACCGAGATTGGCGACCAGATCCGCGCCGTGCTTCACGATCCATACAACACGGCGATGGACGCCCGGGCCGAGATTCTGCTCTACTCTGCCTCCCGCGCCCAGCACGTGGCCCAACTCATTCGGCCGGCGCTGGCGGCTGGCAAAATCGTCATCAGTGACCGGTACGCCGACAGCACATTGGCCTACCAGGGATACGGTCGCGGGCTTGACCTGGAAATGCTGCGGACGATCACTCGTTTTGCCACCCGCGGTCTCACGCCCGGTTTGACGCTTTACCTTGACATCACGCCTGAGGAGGGCCTACAGCGCCGCAGGCTGGGCGGGGACGAGTGGAACCGGTTGGACGCAGAAGCGCTCGAGTTCCACCAGCGGGTGCGGGCCGGTTATCTGGAGTTGGTCGAGCAGGAGCCGGAACGGTGGGCAGTGGTGAACGCTGCCCGCCCGGTGGAGGAGGTACAGGTGGAAATCAGAGCGATGGTACAGGCGAGGCTGGGGAAAGAAACCAGGGTAACTAAGCCTGTCATTGCGAGAAACAAAGTGACGAAGCAATCTCCGCCGTTACTTATGTGTTGAGAGCAAGAGATTGCTTTGCTGCGCTCGCAATGATACGCTTTGGAGGCATCATCTGGTTTCTATGGCACGCCCAAGCCCGCGCCCCCCGCGCCAGCTAAATCCGGCATCGTTTTCTCGATCTCTTCCGGGTCTTCGCCCGCTTCCAGCCGTCCCACTACCTCGTCGAACTCTGGGCCTAGCTCCTCACCCACCTCGGCGCTCATCTTGCGCATCCAGCGGCCCATACTCTTGGGGTCGTTCTCGTCGAAATCGGGCATATTGCTGGGGTCGGCTAGATTGTCGAGGCGGCTTTCCTCGGAGCGGATGACGCGCACGCGGGACACCAGGCGGGTGAGGTTATCCCCGCCGCAGCGCGGGCAGACCGGTGATGCTTCCTCCGCGTCGGAGAAGGTGCGCCAGAAAATCGAGACGCGGCGCTTGCAGTCCTGACAGCGATATTCGTAAATCGGCACGGCTTCCTCCGTTGTGGTATTTATTCGAGTCGCTCCGATTATAGGTAAAAGTATGTAAACTGTCAACACATTATGACTGGTGATTACCCACAAGTATGCAGAGTATCTTCTCAAAAAGTTAGGGCATTTGTAGGCCGGATTGGTAATCCGGCTGGTCGGAATACCATTCCGACCTACATTCCCCCGGATTATTGAGATGATACTATGCAGATGTCTACTCGAAGCGATCTTTTTTCACCACAGAGGCACAGAGGACACTGAGATAGGATATTTTTGTGTTTTCTCTGTGATCTCTGTGCCTCTGTGGTGAGATATGGGTAATCACCAAATCAGGAGCCAATCATGCTCAAAATCATCCTCGATTACGACGGCACGCTGACCGCCGAAGAGCAGCAAGTGCCGGAGGTAGCACACCGCTCACTGGTGGAACTGGCGGAAGAGATCCTCCACGTGCCGCTGGCGGAGGTGGAGGCGGCTTACCAAGAGACACGCGCGCGTCTCCTGGCCGCGCCCCACAAGTATCACTGGGAGGTAGCCGGCGCGCGCGTTTCCTACTGTGACGAGGGTGCTTTTATTCTCAACACGGTGGCGATGCAGATCATGTTGGCCGAGAACCCGGCCTACGTAGATGCGTTAGCCGCCCGCTTCCCCGACGCTGAATATGACCCTGTCGCCACGTGCACCAATCACCTGTTCCACACCCACACCGGGCCGTTGGAGGTCACCTTCCGCCCGGCCACGCCCGAGACGCTGCGCTGGCTCATCGCTCAACCAAAAGTCGAGCCGCTGGTGCTGACCAACTCGCTAGGCGACAAGGTGAACCGCAACCTGGCCCGCCTGAACCTGCCGCCGGCCCGTGTGCTGGGCGACACCCGGCAGTACGAACTCGACCCCAGTTGGGCGGTTCCCTTCAACGACGGCGAGCCATTCCTGACGGTGGACGAATTGCACACGGTAGACCTGCGGCGGCGCATCTACTACGAGGCGCTGACCCGCGAGCGGGCCGATGGCAGCCGGTTGGCCGTGGTCGCCGATACACTCTCGCTGCCCGGAGCATTGCCGCTGGCGATGGGCATCCCTTTCGTTCTGCTGCGCACGGGTTACACCCCCGGCTGGTGCGCGGTCTATGTCGAGCACCATCCACTGGGGGCGATATTGGACGACCTGGCGGCATTGCCTGCCTGGGTGGAAGAAAAGTTTGCGAGTGAGGAGGATATGAAATGAAAGAGTTGATTCAGACGATCTTTGCGCGGCGCAGCATCCGCAAGTACACGCCCGCACCGGTCGGCGAAGAGGACATCAAGACGTTGCTGGAAGCGGCGATGGCGGCCCCCTCCGCCTCGAACATCTTACCCCAGCACTTTGTCGTCGTCACAGATCGTGAGACGCTGTACGCGCTGGCCGAGGTCCACCCTCACGGCAAGATGCTCTTTGACGCAACCTTGTGCGTCGCCGTGTGCGGCGATCCGGCCGAGTCCCGTTACTGGGTGCAGGATTGCTCCGCCGCCACCGAGAACCTGCTCCTGGCAGCTACTGCGCTGGGCCTGGGCGCGGTCTGGCTGGGCGTGCATCCCAGACCAGAGCGAGTCGCGCCAGTGAGGGAGGTACTGGGCATCCCAGAGAGCATCGTCCCGCTCAACCTGATCTCCATCGGCCACCCGGCGGAGGAGAAGGAGCCGCGCACGCAGTACAATGAGGCGCGCGTGCATCGCGGAAAATGGTGAATATATGAACGTGCGAGATTTTATCGCGTGGGCGAGCGATGCGGACGCACTGGTCGAGATTGAGCGGGCTGTTGACCCGCACCTGGAACTGGCGCGCGTGATGTACGCGCTCGACGGCGAACCGGTGCTGTTCCGCACGCTGACCGGCTTTCCCGGCTGGCGGGCGGTCTCTGGCGTGTGCGCCCGGCGGGAGCACTTGGCGGCGGCACTGGGTTGCACCGTGCCCAACCTGGTTCGCCGTATGGCGGACGCGCTGGCAAATCCATCTCCACCGCCGACACTCGATTCCGGCCCCTGCCAGGAGATCGTGGAGGAGCTGGTTGATCTGGCCCATCTGCCCATCCCCCGCTATCACCCGCATGACGGCGGTCGATACGTCACCTCGGGCGTGGCAGTCATCAAAGATCCTGACTGGGGGCGCAACATCTCGTTCCACCGACTGATGGTACTAGATGAGCGGCGCTTCGCCGTCCGTCTCGTCGAGGGGCGCGGAACGCACGCCGCGCTGGCTAAAGCCAGCGGCGATCTGCCGGTCGCCATCGCTATCGGCTGCCCCATCCAGGTGCTGCTGGCAGCGGCGATGAGCCCTCCCCAGGGAGTGGACGAGTTGAGCATCGCTCACGCCCTCGCTTCCACGCCGCTGGCCCGCTGCCAGGCCGTGGATTTGGAGGTACCGGCCGAGGCAGAACTGATCCTGGAAGGACGCATCACCCACACCCTGGTTGACGAAGGGCCGTTTCCCGACCTGACGGGCACAATGGACGTCGTGCGCCGTCAGCCGGTGATCGAGATTGATCGTGTCACTCACCGGCGGGAGCCTATCTTGCACGCTCTCCTGCCCGCTGGGCTGGAGCACAAGAATCTAATGGGCATGCCCCGCGAGCCGACCATGTTTGCCGCTGTGAACCAGGTCTGCCACTGCACGGGAGTCTACATCACGCCGGGCGGCGCCTCCTGGCTGCACGCGGTGGTGCAGATCGAAAAGCAGCACGAGGAGGATGGTCGCCGCGCCATCCAGGCCGCTTTCCAGGGCCACCACTCGCTCAAGCACGTCGTCGTGGTGGATACGGACGTGAATCTCTACGACAGCGCGGACGTAGAGTGGGCCATCGCCACCCGCTTCCAGGCCGACTCGGATCTGGTAACCCTCACCGATCAGCCGAGTAGCAGCCTGGACCCTTCGGCCACACAGGTACCAGGGCAAAAGACGCGCACGGCCAAAATGGGACTGGACGCGACAGCCCCGCTGGGCGAGATGCGGCGCGGGTACGGGAGGGCACAGTACGAGCCGGTGAACCTGGCACAGTACGGCGTGAAGGATAAAGTGTAGATGAATGACCGCGTTCCGATGACTGCCTGGGAGCGCGGGCGTCCCACGGCACGCAAGAAAACGGCGCGCGTAGATGTAGGGTTGCTTGCACGATGCTCTTTTTTGGTGTATGATAACATTGAACCGCACCTATAAAGCCCAGGTAAACGAGATAAACTTTGCCGGATTCCAAGGGGTCACAAGGAGGGTACAATGGACATCATCAAAGTTGCGGCCACTTCTCGCTCGACGGCGGTAGCTGGGGCCATCGCAGGCGTGATGCGGGAAAGAGAACAAGTGGATGTGCAGGCCATCGGCGCCGGAGCAGTCAACCAGGCAATAAAGGCGATCATCATCGCCCGGGGGTACCTGGAATTGGATGGAATTGACATCATCTGCGTGCCATCGTTCGTTGAAGTGGTGATTGATGGGCAGGAGAGAACGGCGGTACGGTTAGGTATTGAGAAACGATCCCCCGATGCCGGCAAGGTCGAGCCGGCAACAGACGAGGTTCATTATCCGGAGCCATCACTTTAGCGATCAGGAAACAATGTCCCAGCGCCTGAGCAAAGTAGACCTGCATATTCATAGCACAACCTCCGATGGTGTGTTGACACCATCGGAGGTTGTCTGTTTGGCGTTGGAGCGCGAGATGAATGTGATCGCGCTCACCGACCACGACACGCTGGGCGGAGTGGCCGAGGCCCAACAGGCAGCGGCCAGCACCAGGCTGGAGGTCATCGCCGGCGTGGAGGTCAGTTCCGAGGGGGAGTGGGGCGACCTGCATATCTTGGGCTACTATGTGGACCCGGAGAACGGCCCACTGCAGGATATGATGCAAGCGATGCAGAACGCGCGGCTGGGCCGGGCGCGTAAGATGGTGCAGCGGCTAGGCAAGTTGGGTATGCCGTTAGAGTGGGAAGAAGTGCAGGCGCTGGCCGGGGGTGAAAGTGTTGGACGACCCCACGTGGCCCGGGCGCTGCTCAATCGCGGCTACGTGGTGACGCTCCAGGATGCCTTTGACCGCTTCTTAGCTAATGGCGGCCCGGCCTACGTTCCGCGCCTAAAGCTGACTCCATCGCAGGTGATCCAGGCAATCGTCGAGGCCGGCGGAGTGGCGGCGCTTGCTCACCCCGGCCACTATTGGACGGCATTGGAACTATTGCCCGAGTTCGTGGGGTACGGGATGCGCGGGCTAGAGGTCTATTACCCTAATCACTCGCCCGCTGAGATTGAGGTACTGCTGAGGTTATGCCGAGAGCACGGGCTGATCGCCACCGGCGGCAGCGATTTTCACGGGCCGGGGTTCGAGGAAGGCGCACCGCTCGGCTCGGTCTACGTGCCGCCAGAGTGTGTCGCGCAGTTGCGGGAGGCAGAACGCAGATAGCAGGATAGATCCAACAGATGACTGTATCGTATCATCTCAATAATCCGGGGCGCGAATCTGTAGGGCGGGTTTCTTACCCATGCGCGTCAACCTAAGGCTAGCGACCGCTGGTTGAGTAGCCGAAGGCGTATCGAAACCCTTGTACTGA
>QMOE01000149.1 GCA_003648125.1 Chloroflexota bacterium | reverse complement strand
TTTTAGCCCCAAAGTGGCTCGGTCAGGAGACCTCGCCCAACGTTAAAGGGCAAATCCGGCGTCATTAAGCGAATGTGCCATTGTCAAGGTAGTTACCCAGAGGGTGCAAAAACCTGGTTTCTGACCGTGACTCTTTCGATACCCATAACCCATTCGTAACGCAACCGTAACTTAAGACGCCGACGGGCGTGATAGAATGGCCGTGCAACGAGAGTGCTCCATTTTCATCTGGCTCGAGCGAGCGTGGACTCGAGCTTGAGGGCGAAGTCGCTATGGGTTACACACTGATCAGTCTACACCGCCTGAGCGCCGCCCCCGGTTTGCCGGTCGGACAGGTGGTGGCATCCCTATGCTGGATAGCGACGGCGACACTGAGTTACGCTGCGTGGCAGCGTAGACGTGGGGATGATCCTTTCAACCTGCTGGCCGTCGGTGGGCTGTGGCTGGCGATCCGGATAGGCCTGTTGGGCGTCGGCCGGCCGACTCCGGGACGACCGGGCGACGACTGGCTGACCGCCGTGCTCGATCTGATCGGTCTACTGCTGTTGACGTGGCCCTTCCTCGCCCCTCCTCTTTCCACGCGCCGAGCCGACCACGTGGCCGGTATCGGCCTGATGGCCGTGGCCCTGACGTGCGGCTTTGCACTGTGGCAATTGATACGCGGCTCACTGGGCCTGCCCACGACGATTCAGCTCACCATCACCTGGGCGCACGTCGCGCTGGCCCTGGCCGGACTGACCTGGCTCAATCTGCCGCATCGCCCGACCGCCCCGCCGAACCGGGCGGCAAACTCGGCGCCGGCTCACGACACAACCCGTCGGCGCGACCGGCTGCTGACGGTGGCCGGGGCACTCCTGGCCGGCGGCAGTGGGTTGTTGATCCCGCCCCCCACATCACTGAATCCTGTCCTGACCGCCGTTACGACCACCTTCGCCGCAGCCTGGCTCAACTGGCTGGAACGCCCGCGACGGATCGCCCGCCCGCCGAAGCTGGAGCCGGAGCTGGAGCCGGAGCTGAAGACTGACGGCTCGCTGTTCGCCGCGTCCGACATGACGCAACTCCTGGAAGCAACTGTAGCAGCATTGCCGCCCACTCTGGCAATCAGAGCGGCCACCCTTCTCCTGGCAACAGACGAGAGAGACGCAGGCGATGAAGGAAACGCGCCCGGCAATGACTCCACTCGCCTGAGCATCGTCGCCCGTTGGCCCCGGACGAACGGCGCCGCGACCGCCCCTCCCTTCTCACTCGACTCCAACCCAACGCTGGCGGAAGCCCTCACGCGCGGAGAGACCGTCAACCTGACCCACGCACCGGGCGCGGGCGGACGACACTGGCGCACCCTGACCCGTCTCCTGGGAACACAGCCCAACGGCAGGGCGACGCTGATCGTCCCCCTCGACCACCACCCCACCCAGGGGAGGGCGACGGGGGCGCTGATACTAACCCACGACTGCGCCTCCCTCGAGGCCGGACAACTACAACTGTGCCGCACATTGGCCGACCAGGTCGCCCGCGCCGCCCATTACATCCAACTGCGCGCCCATGTGGAGCAACAATCACATCATCTGGCGCGTATGATCCGCCGCCACGAACAGGAAACCGGACAGTTACGCGCTATCCTGGAAAGCATCGCCGACGGCGTTATTGTCTCCGACGCTACCGACCAGGTAGTACTGATCAACGATGCCGCCCTTGCTATCCTGAATGTAGAGCGATCCGACGTGGTCGGCCAACCCTTTGGGCAGATCATGGCGCACATGGTGCCGACCGGAGAGATAGGCATCATCGGCACGCTGACCGAGACCTCGCCCTACAGCCTCACGGCGGTGTTCCAGACCTCAGATCGAATCGTGCAGACGAGTATGACTCCCGTCGAAAACTACGCCGGCGTTCAGATGGGCGTCGTGGCAGTGTTGCGCGACATCACCGCCCTGGCCAAGGCCGAGGCCGAACGAGAGCAACTCCTGGCCGATCTGAAGGAACACGGTCGGCGGCTGGAAGAGGCGGCCGACAAACTGCGGGAGATGGACCGCCTCAAATCCCAGTTCATCGCCAATATGTCTCACGAACTGCGCACACCGCTCAACGCCATCATCGGATTTTCCAGCGTGATGCTGAAGGAGATAGACGGCCCGCTCAGCGACATGCAACGCGAGGACCTGAAGGCCATCAATGAGAGCGGCAAGCACCTGCTGAGTCTGATCACCGACATCCTCGACATCAGCCAAATCTGGGCCGGCAAGATGGAGCTGGCGCTGGACGAGGTTGACCTGCCGAAGACGATCGCGGATGCAGTCGCCATTGCTGTTCCACTCATCGGAGACAAGCCCATAGAATTGACACAGGCGCTCGACCCCGACCTGCCGGCAATCCAGGCTGACGAGAAGCGGATCCGTCAGATATTGATCAACCTGCTGACCAACGCTATCAAGTACACCGAACGAGGACAAGTCACCGTGTCGGCGTCGCACGCCGACGGTCACGTGGTCATCGGCGTGAGCGACACTGGCATCGGCATCCCACCTGAGTACCATGAAACCATCTTCGAAGAATTCAGCCGGGTAGATAGCTCCAGCACGCGGAAAGTGGACGGCCTGGGATTGGGTCTCTCCATTAGTCGCCGGCTGGTCGAGCTGCACGGCGGACAAATCTGGGTGAAAAGCGAGCCGGATGTCGGCTCCACCTTCTACTTCACTCTGCCCGTAGACGGCCCACCTCAGAGCCAGAACCACCGAAACACTTCGCTTGGTCAGAAGTTTGCTGAAGGTCTCCCGACCGAGGCGAAGTAGGCTCGGTCAGGAGACCTTCGCTCAACAAGACGTGCAACCTGGTAAACGAAAACGGCTACTCCTCAGGCCAGCGGTTGAAACCGCGCCTGAGGAGCTAAAGCTGGCTGTCCACCTACGTGGATAGGCACGTCCGCGCAGGCGAACGCTTGGCTGCCATCCCTCCAGAGGCGATTTCAATCGCTAAAGAAGTAGCCTGAGTAGCTTGACAATGGCGCATTCGCTTAATGACGCCGGATTTGCCCCTTAACGTTGGGCGAGGTCTCCTGACCGAGCCACTTTGGGGCTTTGGGGCTAAAACAGGGCTGTTCCGCCTCGGTCAGGAGACCTTCGGCGAACAAAGAGGTCAATGTGACATTGTCGAAGTAGTTACAACGAAGTAACTATTCAGGCTGACATTCTCTATTTGCCAGAATCGTATAAACCAGGGATAATAGCGTTGTGACCAGATTTGTGATGCCGAGCCGCGAAGAGATACACAAGGCCTACCTGGAAGGCGAGGAGGCAATCGCCGCATTGTTCGAGCGGACGATTGGATAAGGCTCGGTCAGGAGACCTGCGCCCAACAAGGCGGAGAAAGTTCAAATGTTACTATCAGGCTGACGGTTGAAACCGCGCCTGAGGAGCTAAAGCTGGCTGCTCACCTGCGTGGACAGGCGCGCCCACGCAGGTGGACGCTTGGCTGCCATCCCTCCAGAGGCGATTTCAATCGCTAACAGGAGTAGCCTGAGTAGTTGTGTTTAAATAATGATTGCCATCTTCCATTGACCACGGAGACGAGACAATGGCCTCTGCTTCCAGAATCCTGATCGTGGACGACGACCACGACGTATGCCAACTGGTACGCAGATCCCTGGCAGGTCTCGACTGCGAGTGCACGGACGCCTACGACGGTTGGCAGGCCCTGGAGCAGATCGAGAGCGGGCAATTCGACCTCGTCATCCTCGATATCATGCTGCCTGGCCCCGGCGGGATAGAGATACTCAAACACATTCACCAACGACAGATCGAGACTGACGTCATCGTGCTCACCGCTCACGCCTCGCTGGAAAGCGCCATCGAGGCTATACGGATGGGCGCCTACGACTATATCACCAAGCCTTTCAGCGCCGTCATCCTCCACGCTACGGTCGAGCAGGTGCTGGAGAAACGGCGGTTGGCGGCGAGACTGACCGCCGTCTACAACCTGAGCCGCGAGATCGTTCTGCTTTCGGATGTGAAGCGGATAGGCGAAGCCGTGTTGACCACCATCAAACAAGCGTTGGAATTCCAAACCTGCGGCCTGGGTTTGATTGACGAAGAACGAAACGAGATCTACTGGCCGGTGACGTGTGGATCGGCGCATGTGAATCGAGTGTCGTTGGACAATGGGAAGGGTATCACCGCAGCGGCGGTGCAGTCCGGGGAACCGCTCTACGTGCCCGACGTGCGAGAGGACCCCCGGTACATAGAAATGAGGAAAACCACCCGGTCGGAATTGGCCGTGCCGCTCAAGATGCAGGGGCAGGTGATCGGAGTGCTGGTCATCGAAAGCGACAAAGTGGACGCCTTCAGCCCGCACGACATCAAGTTACTCTCCATCCTGGCAGCACAGACGGCGGTGGCGATTGAGAACACCCGTCTGCACGAAGAGAGCCTGCGCCGCACCGCCGAACTGGCCGCCCTCAACCGAACGGGCCGGATACTGACCTCTATCCTCGATCTGGACATGGTGTTGGCCTCGGTGATGGCCCAGGTCCGCTTTGTGACGGGGGCTGAGGCGGCTTCGGTGCTCCTGCACGACGCCGACAGCAACGAACTGGTCTTTGCCGCCTCGTCCGGCCCTGCATCCGAGCAACTGATAGGCATGCGCATGCCGGCCGACTCCGGCATCGCCGGATGGACGATGCAACAAGGGCAACCGGTGCTGGTTCACGACGCCCCGGCCGACCCCCGCTTCTACGATCAGATCGACGCTCGCACCAACACCGCCACCCGCTCATTGCTGGCCGTGCCGTTGATCTACAAGGGCAGCACCATCGGCGTGCTCGAGGCGATCAACAGCGCCGCCAGAGTCTTCGATGAGCACGATTTGAGCCTGCTGGCCACGCTGGCCGATTCGGCCGCTATCGCCATCGAAAACGCCCGTCTACACGAGGAAGCACAGCGCCGTCTGGCTGAGGCGTACGTGTTGCAAGAGGTGATGATAGCCGGAGCCTCCACGCTCGATTTCGACCAGGTACTCAACCGTACCATCCAGGCCATTCACCGGACGTTGGACATTGATTACCTGGTCTTCGCGCTCCCGGATGAGTCAGGAGAGCACATGGTCGTTCACTCCTCGCTCATCGGCTTTGCCTCCCCATCCCAGAAATATCTGAACATGCCTATGGCCGAAAGTGTGTGCGGGCGGGTCTACACCACCGGTCGGTCGGAACTGGTGGACGACGTTTCCGGCGGTCCCCACTACTTCGAGGAGACGGTCGGACTGCGCTCGCTGTTGTCCGTGCCGGTGCGCGAGAGAGGCCGCGTCATCGCCACCCTGAACGTCGGCAGTGCTCAGGCAGGCGCGTTCGACGAGGACGACCTGCGCCTGTTCGAGGCTATCGCTGCCCAACTGAGCGTCGTGATGGACAACGCTCGGCTGTACGAGATCGAGCGGGAGCAGCGCAAGCTGATGGAGCAATCACGTCTCCAATTGATACAGAGCGAGAAACTGGCCGCTACGGGTCGCCTGGCCGCATCGCTGGCCCACGAGATCAACAATCCCCTTCAGGCCATCCATAACAGTCTGCAATTGATGCTCTCCTTCCCGCTGGAGCCTGACGAACGGCAAGAGTACTTGCAGATAGCCAGCGAAGAAGTGAAGCGCTTGATCGGCCTGGTGACCCGTATGCTCGACTTTGCACGCCGTCCGCGACAGAAAATGGAGCTTATCGACCTGAACGACGTGATCGAGAAAGTATTGACCCTGACTCACAAATATATGCAGCACCATCACATTATTCTCCAACGAGACCTGGCACCCAACCTGCCCGCCGTGCTGGGAAATGGGGACGAGCTGGGCCAGGTCTTCCTGAATATCCTGCTCAACGGGGTGGACGCGATGCCCGACGGAGGCACGCTGTACATCTCCAGTCAGCACACCGCCGATGGCCAGGTGGTGGTGACTATCACCGACACCGGCCGGGGCATACCGCCCGATCACTTGCATCAGATCTTCGAGCCTTTCTTCTCGACCAAAGAACACGGCACCGGGCTGGGATTGTCCATCAGCTACAACATCATCAAGCAGCACGGCGGAGAGATCACCGTACAGAGCACAGAGGGAAAGGGAACGACGTTTACCATATGGTTGCCAAAAGCGTGAAAAGTTTCAAGCTGTGCGGTTAGCAATAAATGGATTTCATAGCTCACGGATTTCCACAGATGAACACGGATTAAATCGCTTGCTCACAGAAAAAATCCGTGAAAATCTGTGTGAATCCGTGAGCAATAACGATTAACCGCACAGGTCGAAAAGTTTGACAATGTCACATCAGATGCAACACTACAGCGAATTTAGAAAAACAGCGTTACCCAACGCGCGTATCCTCATCGTGGACGATGAGCGATCCCTGCGCCGCACACTGGCCGAACTGTTCA
>QMOE01000148.1 GCA_003648125.1 Chloroflexota bacterium | reverse complement strand
GGGTGTCCGTCAAATTTTTGCGCCGGGTAGTGGATCTTGCCCGAGAGCGCGGGCGTCCCCCGCCGAGGAGGGGCGAGGCACTGCCTCGCCCCTACGACTCCAATGACCGCGCTCCGATGACTGCCTGGGAGCGCGGGCGTCCCCCGCCGAGGAGGGGCGAGGCAGTGCCTCGCCCCTACGACTCCAATGGCCGCGCTCCGATGACTGCCTGGGAACGCGGGCGTCCCCGCCCGCATGCGGCCAAGATGGCCGCGCTCCAATGACCGTGTTCCACGGCGCGCAAGAAAATTACGGACACCCGTCCATTTACTTTTGCTTGACAAGCCTCCCGTGCGCGATTATAATGAATCCGCAATCAAAAACCAGTCTGAGGCTGGGTGTAGAGGGAGGTGAAGTGGGTGACTAAAGTTGTAGTCCACGACGGAGAGTCCTTTGACTCTTTGTTGAGGCGTTTCAAGAAAAAGGTGCAGCGTGACCGCGTGCTATCGGAGGCGCGGCGTCGCCGTTTCTTTGAAAAGCCGAGCGTGATTCGCAAGCGCAAAAAGGCAGCCAAGTTGCGCAAGAGCCGCCGGCAGACGTTCAAAGATCGGCGAGCGAGATACTAAGTACCGCCAGAATGGAGCCGCGTATGAGTTTGAAACAGTGCTTGCAAGATGATCTCAGGGAGGCGCTGCGCGCTCGTGACGAGCGTCGCAAGTCGGTCATCCGTATGGCCCTGGCTGCGATCACCAACGCCGAGATTGAGCGCGGCGATCTCGACGATGCCGGTGTGACCGCGGTACTGCAAAAGCAGGCCAATCAGCGGCGCGATACCATCGCCGAACTGAAAGAGGCTGACCGTCCCGATTTGCTCGCCGGGGAGGAGGCCGAGTTGGATATCCTCAAGGAATATCTACCCCGGCTTCTTTCGCGCGAGGAGATTGCTGAAGAAGCGCGTCAGGTCATTACCGAGGTTGGAGCAACCGGGATGGCTCAGATGGGAGCAGTGATGCGCCAACTGATGTCCAGGCTCAAAGGTCGCGCGGATGGTCGTGCTGTGAACGAGGTCGTGCGCGAGCTGCTGTCTGGCTAAGATGCGCGCGTCGCTGGACGGGTAACGCTTAAAGATGAGAGGGAGCGCTTTATGTGCTCCCTCTTGTTTAATGGGCTGATGAGTACAGACGCAACCAGGTTCAAGAGGAACGCAAAAGGAACATCACCCCGTTGGTTTGGCCAACGTTGGTGGGCCTGGCTGCGCCTCGTTCTGCTGGGAATAGTGCTGATCGGGGTCACAGGGGGCATGTTGGTTCGTCCGCTGTTGCCCACGGGCCAGGAGGCGCTGGTCGAGGGGCAAGTGGTTCCCCAGGACATACGCGCTCCTCGTAGCATAACTTATGAGAGCGCCATCCTGCGCGCGCAGGAGCAAGAGCGGGCTGCTGCTCAAGTTGAGCCTATCTACGTGCTTCCCGATCCGGCGCTGGCTCGCCAGCAACTCGACCGCACCCGTCAGGTGCTCGACTACCTGGGTTCGGTGCGTGCTGATGCACTCGCTTCCCCTGCTCAACAGCGCGGCTGGATCCTGGCCGTGCCCGAGCTGGCTGACCTTCCCCGCGAGATGCTTGATAGCCTCATCACCTTGCCCGACGAGAGTTGGGACCGCGTTCAATTGGAAACTTTGGCCGCGCTTGATCAGGCCATGCGGCGGGGGATCCGAGAGGGGCACGTGGAGGAAGCCCGCGAGGAGGTCTCCTCTTTCGTCAGCCTCGATCTTTCAGAGGAGGAAGCGTCTGTTACCATAGTGCTCGTGCAGCACTTGCTGGTTCCGAACTCTTTTCTAGATGCCACGGCAACGGCCGCCGCTCAAACCCAAGCCCGAGACGCAGTGCCGCCCGTGTTACGCGGATTCGAAGCCGACCAAGTCATCGTGCGGGAGGGCGCGCGGGTCTCGGCGCTCGACTTGGAGATGCTGGACAAACTCGGCCTGCAGAAATCGGAAGTGAAATGGACCGATTTCGCAGGAGCAAGCCTGTTGGCTGTAGTAGGCACTTTGCTGCTTGGCCTCTACCTGGCGCGTTTTCAACCAGATGCGCTTTGGAATGGGCAGAAGTTGCTTTTGTTGATGCTATTGACTACGGGTTTTGTGGTGGGAGCCGGGCTGATGGTGCCGGGTGGTGTGGTACTGTGCTACCTGGTTCCAGCGCCGGCCCTGGCTATACTGGCGGTGGTCGCTTTAGGGCCAAACGTTGGCGTGGCAACTGCTATCTTTCTCGGCGGCGTGGTGGGCGCTCTCGCCGATAACTCCCTGGAGATGGCTGTCTATGTTACTTTGGGAGGCCTGGTAGCCACGCTTGCTATGGAGCGCGTCGAGCGCATCAGCACATTGTTCCGGGCCGGCCTATTTGCTGCCCTGGTGCACGTCGCTATTATCTTTATCTTTCGTTTTCCGCAAGACGTGGCCCAACTCGGCGCGTTGCTGCTCCCGGTGCTGACAGCAGTCGTCAACGGTGGAATCTCGGCCAGCCTGGCGCTGGGTAGTCTTTTCCTGATTGGCCCGCTGTTCGATATCACCACGACGATGCGGCTGATCGAGATCAGCCGCCCCGATCACCCGCTCCTGCAGCGGCTGTTACGCGAAGCGCCGGCCACGTATCACCACAGCTTGATGGTCGCTAACCTGGCAGAGCAGGCAGCCGAGCGCATCGGCGCCGATGCGTTGCTCGCCCGCGTGGGGGCCTATTATCACGATGTCGGCAAGATTGCCCGCCCGTACTTTTTCACCGAGAACCAGGCCGAGGGCGTGAACCCTCACGATCGGCTCGACCCACACACGAGCGCCGAGATCATCATAGATCACGTCAAGGACGGGCTGGTCATGGCACGCCGTTACCGGCTGCCCCGCCGCGTGCGGGCTTTTATCCCGGAGCATCACGGCACAAATCGAGTCAGCTTTCTCTACAGCAAGGCTGTGCAATTGGCGGGTGACGACGCGCTGGTTGACGAGAGCGATTTTCGCTATCCCGGCCCCAAGCCGCAGAGCAAGGAGACCGCTCTGGTGATGCTGGCCGATGGCTGCGAGGCGGCCGTGCGTTCTGCGCGTCCTGCCAGCGCCGAGGAGGTGGCGGAAATTGTCGCCAAGATTGTCTCTGCCCGGGTAGACGATGGTCAATTGAGCGAATGTGACCTGACCCTGCGCGATATAGAGATCATCCGCCAGGTTTTCATCTCTGCCCTAAAGGGAGTTTACCATCCGCGCATCCAGTATCCGCAGATGGAGAGCACGCGCAATGCGTGAGATCGAGAACTGAAATTGATATGTCTCTTCATACCGTCGAAATACAAGTTGACGAGCAATTCCAGGAGCAGGTTCAACCGGAACCGCTGCGCCTGGCTGCTCTAGCGCCCCTGATCCACCAGCGCGTGGAGGAAGCGTGCGAGTTGGTCGTGGTGGTGACAGACGACGAGGCGCTGCACGAACTCAACCTGCGCCACCGGGGCGTGGATGCACCGACTGACGTGTTGGCCTTCCCCGATGAAACGCGCGGGCCGTTCGTCGGTGCGCCGGGACAGCCGCGTTATCTGGGCGATGTCATCATCTCCTTCCCGCGGGCTGAGCTTGAGGCGCAGAAGGCCGGGCACGCAGTTCAGGCGGAATTGCAGCTTTTAGTCGTTCACGGAGTGTTGCATCTCCTGGGATACGACGACGTCGCCGAGGAACAGCGGGCGCGGATGTGGGCTATCCAGGCTGAGATTCTTCAGGCCTTGGAGGTTGCGGTAAACCTCCCGGTGTGAGAATTATGCGCAGCCGAAATATCATCGAGAGTTTTCGCTTTGCTTTTGCTGGCCTGTGGTACGCTCTGCGCACCCAGCGTAACACGCGCATACACTTGATTATCGCCGCCGGCGCGGTCGCGCTGGGAGTGTGGCTGAGTCTATCGTTCACCCAGTGGGCGGTGTTGACGCTGACTATCGGCTCCGTGTTGGTGAGTGAGATGTTGAACACCGTGGCGGAGACTTTGGTGGATATGATCAGCCCCGATTATCACCCGTTGGCCAAGATCGTCAAGGATGTGACTGCGGGAGCGGTGCTGTTGGCGGCTATCGTCGCGGTCATCGTTGGGCTGCTGGTGCTGGGGCCGCCGCTGTGGGGACGGATGTGGGGAGAGTGAACAGCGGCATAGGTAGCATGGGGTATCTGCCTCGAAAATAGACTCAACTTTGTAGGTCACGCTTGTAGCGTGACAGATCAGAGTCGTCACGTTAAAAACGTGACCTACATTTTCGTCCTTGGTGGTGTGCAAGGACTCGTGACAACTTTTCAATAAATGGGGGTGAGGTGAAGGAACGCCAGCATCTTGCTGGCATTTGGCGACCAGGATGGTTGCGTTCCCCCGAGATATTGAAAAGATACGGAACATGTACCAAAACTAGATCGGGGGATAAACGACGTAGAATGAACACACGACAACAACCCACTTATCTGACTGCCGAAGGTGCGGAGAACCTGCGTCAGGAGTTGGATCACCTGGTTAGCGTGAAGCGACCGGCTCTAGCCGAACGATTGCACAGGGCGATTCAGCAGGGCGATCTCTCGGAAAACGCCGATTACATTGCTGCCAAAGAGGAGCAGGGTTTTCTGGAGGGGCGTATCCAGAAAATTGAGGCCATGCTCCGCAGCGTGGTGATTATCCAGGAGCATGGCTCCACGGACAAAATTGCCCTGGGCAGTCGCGTCACCGTCGTCGAGGAAGGTCAAGACGAGGCCGAGACTTTTCTGGTCGTCGGGCCGGCCGAGGCAGACCCGATTGGCGGCAAGGTGTCTAACGAATCACCGATGGGCCAGGCGTTGCTGGGGCATCGAGTAGGCGAGATTGTCACAGTGAAAGCCCCAGAAGGGGACATTGTTTTTCAAATTACTGCGATCGAGTGAAAGGCGACTGGCTTGGAATTGGCATCAGTTGGTAACTTGAAGTATAATAACGTTCGAGTGCTCACTCTCAAAACACAACCTCGTTGGGGCGGCCGTGTACAGGCAATCTCGTGTCACGCGAAATCCAGCGAAAGGCAATCTGATGAAAGCTATAGAATACGCGCGGGCAAATCAAACCTAGTTCCTGGCAGAGTTGAAAGAGTTCCTGAGCATCGCTAGCGTCAGCACGCAGCCGGAGCGCGAATCTGATATTGGATACGCAGCGACGTGGCTGCGGGACCGGCTACTGATCGCCGGGTTCCCCAAGGTCGCGGTGATGCCCACACCGGGTCACCCCGTGGTCTATGCAGAGTGGCTGGCCGCCGGGGCGGAGGCCCCCACGGTCCTCGTCTATGGACATTACGACGTGCAGCCTCCCGATCCATTGGAACTGTGGAATACCCCACCATTTGAACCCACCATCGTGGGCGATGACATCTTTGCCCGAGGAGCGGCGGATGATAAAGGGCAGATGTACGTTTATGTGAAGGCGGCGGAGGCGTTCAAAGAAACGGAAGGCGCACCGCCGGTCAACGTCAAGTGCATCTTTGAGGGGGAGGAGGAATCCGCAAGTCCCAATCTGGAACCGTTCGTCCGCGAGCACGCAGACCTGCTGGCCGCCGATGTGGCGGTGATCTCTGATACACATATCTTGGGCAAGGATATGCCTTCCATTGTCTATGCGCTGCGCGGGATAGCCTATGTCGAGGTCCAAGTGACTGGCCCTGATCAAGATCTGCACTCTGGTATTTACGGGGGCGCGGTTCACAATCCAATTCACGTCCTCTGCGCGATGATTGACCAGCTAATAGACAAAGATGGACGCATCACCATCCCCGGTTTCTACGACAAGGTGCAAGAGTTGACGCCCGAAGAACGCGCGGAGATGGCAAAGATTCCCTTTGATCGGGACAAGTGGCTGCGTGAAGCGGGGGTGAAGACTGATTGGGGTGAATCGGCGTATACCATCGTCGAGCGCACCACGGCGCGCCCCACGTTGGATGTCAACGGCATCTGGGGCGGCTACATCCAGGAGGGAGCCAAGACTGTGTTGCCCAGCAAGGCGTTCGCCAAGATTTCGATGCGGCTGGTGCCGAATCAAAGTCCGGCGGAGATCACGCAGTTGATTCGAAATTACCTGGTCGAGATCGCGCCGCCGACTGTCACCGTCGAGGTGCGTGATTTGCATGGCGGCGATGGAGCCATCATCCGCCGTGACAGCCCAGCGATGAAGGCGGCGTTCAGGGCTTATGCCGAGGTTTTTGGCCAGGAACCCATTTTTGTCCGCGAGGGAGGCTCTATTCCCGTCGTTGCCACGTTCAAGAATGTGTTGGGGCTGGAAACAGTTCTGATGGGCTTTGGCCTGCCCGACGACCGGCTGCACTCGCCCAACGAAAAGTTTCACTTGCCTAATTTCTACCGGGGGATTGAGACGGCCATTCACTTTATGCGTTTCCTGGCGGAATAGATAAGGGTGTGTTTCATTTGATTT
>QMOE01000147.1 GCA_003648125.1 Chloroflexota bacterium | reverse complement strand
TGGCACGGTCATCGGTGCGATGACCGTGCAGAGTGTGGCAGAGGCTGCCTTCGATGAGGCGGAGGTTGCCATCATGCAGACTATGGCCGACCAGGTGGCGGTGGCTATTGACAACGCCCGGCTCTTTGCCGAAGCCCAATCTACTTTGGGAGAGATGGAGGCCACCCAACAGCGCTATCTGGGCCGGGCCTGGGCTGAGTACGTGCTGGGTGCAGAAAAGACTGACTATGAGACCAAACTCCCGGGCGTCGCTCCTCTGGGCGATGCGGTGTTGCCCGAAATCCGGCGGGTGGTGGAGCAGCAGGGTGCGGTGATGCTAGATGGTGACGGGAGCGGGGAAGGGGGCCGCTCAGCATTGGTCGCGCCCATCACCTTGCGAGGTAAAATTATCGGTGCCCTGGGAATCCACGACGACGCGGGAACACGGCAGTGGGCTGCTGACGATGTTGTTCTAATTGATGCCGTCGCTGAGCGCCTGGCCCTGGCCGTAGACAACCTGCGGTTGCTCGACGAGACCCAACGCCGTGCCGCCACCGAGCGGTTGACTGCCGAGGTCACCGCCCGCGTGCGCGAAACGCTGGATGTGGAGACCGTGCTCAAGACCGCGGTGGACGAAATCTACCAGGCGCTGGGTCTGGAAAAGGTTGCCATCCGCCTGGCAACGGGCGAAGCAGATGAGGAGCCAGTCTCCCAAGACCTTGCGACTGTTGATTGGAGGGGACAAACCCCGCCGGAGGAAGTGGTATGAGCATACGAACCCGTCTGGTTTTGGTTCTTTTATTGATGGGAGTAGTCCCTGCCTTGATCGCCGGCCTTGTAGCTACAGGCCAGATGCGGAATTTGGCTATTCAAAGCAGCCAGACCACTCTGGAGGAATTGGCAAAATCAACTATCCGCGACCAGGCCCGTGACACGGCTCAGCAGATCAAATCGTACCTGCGCCTTCATCCAGAAATAGATATATCCGATGTGGCCGCGCTGGAGGATAATCAGGACATCGCTATTCTAGCTGTCCAACCCGTTGGTCAGACCGGCTACACCGCCGTCTTTGATGCCAGCGGAGTCACCCACTTTCACACCAACCCCGAGATCGTAGGCATGGACATGTCCACCCTGGCCGATACCCTACCTGATTTCTGGGCTATCCTTTCCGCTTCCCTTGATGGCTCTCCCTCCGAGGGGTACTATGATTGGCAGGACGCCGACGGCGTCATCCGGCCCAAGTTTATGGCCATCACGCCGGTAGGAGGTACCATCCTGCGCGTAGCGGCCACCACCTATGTTGACGAGTTTACCCACCCGGCCCAGACGATGGCGGCGGAGTTGGAGCGGCTGACTTCCCTCGCGTATCGGCGTTTCAATCTGCTTGTCGCGGTTGTGGCCCTGGTATCCCTGGGAGTGGGTCTGATCTTTGGCGTCCGGCTCGTCGCCCCGCTCCGGGAAATGGCCGTGGCCGCTACCAGAGTTGCGCAAGGGGAATGGGATGCCATCCATCCCTCCCCCCGCCGGGATGAGATTGGCACTCTCAGTCGTGCTTTCCATGCCATGACTCTCCGCTTGCAGGAAGTGGTACGGGATCTGGAGCAGCAAGTGGCAGCACGGACGATGGATCTGGAGCACCGCACCCGCTACCTGGAGGCGACCGCCGAGGTGGCTCGGGACGTGGCCTCGGTATTGGACCTGGAAGCACTGCTTGCGCGGGTTGCCACCTCGCTCAACGAGCGGTTTGATTTTCACCGTATCGGTGTCTTTTTGTTGGATTCCACCGGCGAGTGGGCGGTATTGCGGGCCGCGTCCAGAGAGAGTGGACAGCGAGCGTTGGCCCGTGGCCTCCGGCTCAAAGTCGGCAAAGAAGGTATCGTGGGCTATGTCACCAGGACGGGGATGCCGTATGTCGCTTCGGATGTGAGGGCGGATCCATTGTTTGTCTACGACCCGGAGGTGGCTGATACGCGCTCTGAGCTAGTGTTGCCATTGCAAGTGCGGGGTGAGATCATCGGTGCACTGGATGTACAGAGTGCGGAGACGGAAGCGTTCAGCGATGAAGATGTGACTGTGCTGCAGATGCTGGCCGACCAGATCGCCATGGCCATCAGCAACGCGCAGCTTTTCCAACAGGCGCAGGAGAGTCTGGATGCGGAGCGGCAGGCCTACGGCGAGTTGAGCCACGAGGCCTGGAGAGAATTGCTCCGCGCCCGGCCTGATCTGGGCTTTATCAGGGACGAGCGCGGTCTTTCCCCTGTTGGCGATCTATGGCCTCCAGAGATGAAGATGGCGCTACGAACCGGAATAACAGCGCCGAGCAGAGACGACGCGACCAGCCTGGTTCAGCCGATCAAGGTGCGCGGTCGCGTCATCGGCGTGATTGACGCGCAAAAGCCCAAAGATAGCGGTGAGTGGACACCGGAACAGATCGCGCTGCTGGAGACACTGACCGAGCAATTAGGTGTGGCGCTGGAAAGTGCCCGGCTCTACGAGGACGCCCAGCGCCGCGCTGCCCGCGAGCGGCTGACCAGCGAGATCACCGATAGGATGCGCCGTGCCGCCGACGTGGAGGGTATCGTCCAGGCAGCGGTGGATGAGCTTTTCGCTGTATTGGGTACATCGCGCGCCTTTGTGCGTTTGGAATCTCCCTCCTCAGATACGGAGACGAGGGGACGCGTTTGACGTTTCACTTTTCGAGGCGTAAACAATGAAAGTTATCGCCATCAGTAATCAAAAAGGCGGAGTGGCCAAGACTACCACTTGCCTCTCGTTGGGAGCCTGTCTATCCGAGATGGGGCAGATCGTCCTGCTCGTTGACCTGGATCCGCAGGCCAATCTCACGCTTTCGGTGGGGCTGAAGCCGCAGGATATACGCCGCACGGTGGGGGATGCCCTCTTGGGGAACACCTCGCTGATTGGCGTCAGCCGCGAGAGTCCGGTATACGGTCTGGACATCGTGCCGGCCAACCAGGGACTGGTGATCCTCGACAGAGTCCTCTACGGGCGGCCTGGCTACCAGTATCGCTTGAGGAACGGGTTGGATGATATGGACAAGGGGTTCTATGACTTTGTTCTGATTGATTGTCCCCCTTCCCTCGGCACCCTGACCCTCAATGCACTGACGGCGGCAGATCTACTCGTCATCCCCATCCAGACCGAGTATTACGCTGCCTACACCTTGCTTCACTTTGTCAAGCTGGTGCAGCGCGTGCGGGAGAAAACTAACCCAGGGCTAGAGTACCGTGTGTTGGTGACGATGTACGACCGGCGCAACAAAATTTACCGGATCATACTCGAACAGATGCAGCGTGGGTTGAGCAAGGTGCTCTTTAACACGATCATCGAGGTGGATACCAAGTTGAGGGAAAGCCCGGTGTTTGGACAACCGATCACGCTATATGCCCCCAATACTCGCGGGGCTAGACAGTACCGTGCCCTGGCCAAGGAGCTGATGAATCATGGGTGAAAATGACCTGGAGGGTTATCTCAGCGAACTGTTCTCCGACATCGTCCCCGATCAGGAACCGGAGGTAGATGCAAAAGCAGAGGCAGAGGCAGAGACGGAGGGGAAAGAGCAACCTTCGTTAGAAGATGCGGTCATCTTTGGTCTCCTCGGAGCCGAGTCCATATCTGCTCCGGTCGCGGCCGAGCGAATAGTGGAACCCCCTCTGACGGTTTTCGGACCAGAAGAGATTGAGGACGAGCGCGAGATTCCGCAGGTGAGTGTTTCTATTGGGGATGCCGCACCGGGGAAGCGACGTGTCAATATCCTGCGTCTTCTCCTGTGCGGGGTGATCATTCTCGGCGGAGCGCCGCTCGTGATTTGGCTGGTCAGTCTCCTACGGCAGGAACCACTGAACCGAGCCGGGCTTTCCTTGTGCCTGGCGTTTTACACGCTGGCTGTCGCGGTCACGTTGGTGCAGTGGTTGTTCAACTCATCCTTGACCAAAACCATCCAAGAGACGGAGGATGAGCGCGACAAAGCTGCTCGCTCCTGTGCATCCCTCGCAGGCCAAGTGAGTGAGTTGGCTGCCAACAACGTCTCGTTGCAGAAACGAGTGCTCCAACTTCAGGCCAGCGCTCAGGTTGTCCGTGATGTTGCCTCGACACTGGAGCAGGATGAATTGGTGTGCAAGACGGTGGATTTGATCTGTGACCGATTTGATCTCTATCACGTTGCCCTTTTCTTGGTTGACGAATCAGGAGAGTGGGCAGTGCTGCGGGCCGGCACGGGCGAGGCCGGCGAGCAGATGTTGGCGCAGGGTCATAGGTTAGAGATAAGTGATTGTTCACTGATCGGTAGCTGTGTGGTTGGCGCTCAAGCCCGCATTGCCCTGGACGTCGCGGCGGTTCAGGCTCGCTCTGTGGTCACGCCGGGTGAGGAGGATGTTTCTCTAGTGGATACCATTGAGGCTAACTCTCTGTTGCCGAAAACGCGCTCAGAGATGGCGCTGCCACTGCTCGTCGGCGACCGGGTGATCGGTGTTTTGGACATTCATAGTACCATACGAGGGGCTTTCTCGGCAGAAGACATTCCCGTGTTCCAGGCGCTGGCCGACCAGGTGGCGATAGCTGTTGACAATGCACGGACGTTTGCCGAGACCCAGGCTCGCCTGAGGGAGCTTGAGCAGAGCCTCGCGCGCGAGCAGCAAGTTCGACTAGCTCCTGCTCGATCTGTTCCCCTGTACGAGCGCACACAGCCGGGAGTGAGACCTTTCGATGACACCTTGCTATCCGATGTGGAGCGGGCGATGGCGCAGCGAAAAGTGCTCGTGCAATCCAATGCGGGTGACGGAGCGGGAGAAACATCTCTGGTAGCGCCCATTGCGCTGCGCGGTGAGATCATCGGCGCGTTGGGATTGCAGGAGACAGAAGGTGGGCGGCAGTGGACGGGTGACGAGGTCGCGCTCATCGAGGCTGTGGTTGACCAGATGGCGCTGGCTATCGAGAACACCCGCCTGATAGAAGATACCAGGAGGCGGGCAGAGCGGGAGCAGGCGCTCAGTGATATGACCGCTCGTTTCTCACGCTCCCTCAACGTGGACGGCTTGTTGCGCACCGCCGTGCGTGAACTAGGTCGCTTGCTCCGCATAGAGGGGGTATCAGTCCACGTGGGCCCCCCAGAGGATGCGCCGTCGCTGCCGGGAGAGTTTAAGGAGGGGATATGAGTCAAGTGCCAAGATCAATCCTTACCGAGCACGTCACGAGCATCCGCGCCCGGCTCATAGGGAGCACGCTTATCATCTTGGCCGTGTTGGGACTGACCGTTATCCTCTACTCGGCGGCTCTTTCGCGCTTGAACCAGGCTGTGGCCGTTTTAGAGGCGGGGCAACCCGCAGCCGTTTTGGCAGAGGTCAGGGAGGCTCAATACGCAATGTGGCTAATCCCCGCGGTGTGGGCTTTGTTGATCGCTGCTACGCTCCTGGTCGCTGCGTTGATCAATATTCACAGCGTGGCCTGGCCTGTGGAGCGACTGACTGATGCAGTATCTCGTTTTGCTGCCGGTCACCTGGACGAACGGGTGCGCATAGAGTGGGCAGATGAATTTGGCCGCCTGGGAGAGGCCTTTAACGAGATGGCCGACCGGCTCCAAGTTGCCTACGTTGAGCTGGAACAGCGGGTGGCGGAGCGCACGCGTAATCTGGAACGCCGCTCCGTACAGCTTCAGGTCGCGGCCGAGGTGGCCCGCGACGCTACCGCCGCGCGTGATCTGGACGAATTGCTGAACGGAGCCGTCAATCTGATTCGAGACCGTTTTGGATTCTACCACGCGGGCATCTTTTTGCTGGATGATCGAGGCGAGTACGCTGTCTTGCGAGCAGCCACCGGCGAAGCCGGCAGCCAGATGCTGGAACGGGGCCACCGCTTAAAAGTAGGCCAAGTGGGCATCGTGGGATACGTCACTGCAACAGGTTTATCTCGCATCGTCCTGGATGTGGGCGAGGACGCGGTCTATTTCGATAACCCGTTGTTGCCGGAGACCCGTTCAGAGATGGCATTGCCGCTGCATGCAGGTGGGAAGATCATCGGTGCTCTGGACGTGCAGAGCCGGGAACCGGAGGCGTTCGACGAGGAGGACGTGGCGATCTCGCAGACAATGGCCGATCAGTTGGCGGTGGCTATTCAGAATATCCGCCTGCTCCAGGAGACGCAGCGAACGGTGCGCGAGCTACAGGCGATCTCTGGGCGTTACACTCAGGAAGCGTGGCGCGCTGAGCAATCACGGGGGTATCGTTATCGAGGCTTGGGTGTCGAACCGGTCTCCGAGCAACCCCCAGAAGTGCGCCAGGCTTGGCTGGAAGGCCAACCAGTCATCTCCGGGGCAGGAGATACAGTCAATGCGCTGGCCGTGCCGGTGAAATTGCGCGATCAGGTGATGGGGGTGCTTGACTTGCATTTCGAGGGCGAACCAGTCTCTCCTGAGACGGTCTCGCTGGTTGAGGAGGTAGCCGACCGTCT
>QMOE01000146.1 GCA_003648125.1 Chloroflexota bacterium | reverse complement strand
GTTCTCAGCCAACGGGTGCGCGAAGCTAACGACAAAATCGCCCAACTGACCCGCTCCCGGCCCCGCGAACTAGATAAACTGTACGATAAGCTGGTCTGAAGTAGGCAAGTGGGCAAGTAGGCAAGTAGGCAAGTGGGCAAGTGGGCAAGTGGGCAGGTTTGTGAGTAACAGGTGGAGAGGATATGGCTAAAATTGTATCTGTTCATTCTTTTCGTAGAAGCACGGGAAAATCCAGCATCACCGCCAACGTATCGGCCCAGTTTGCCAAAAAGGGAAAACGTGTGGGCGTCATTGATACCGACGTCAATTCTCCCGGCCTCCACTTTTTCTTCCAGATAGACAGGGAGGAGATAGACAAGACGCTCAACGACTATTTGTGGGGTCAATGTGCCATTGAAGAAGCCGCCTACGACGTGAGCGCCAAACTCGGCGTGGAGGGCTCCATTTACTTGATCCCCTCCAGCACGCGCGCCGGGGAGATCGTTAGAGCCTTGCGAGAAGGATACGACGTAAGCCTGCTCAACAAAGGCTTCCGAACGCTCATTGACAAACTGAACCTGGACTATCTCTTCGTAGATACCCACTCCGGCCTGAACGAAGAGACGCTCCTCTCAATCGCCATCTCTGACCTGCTGCTCATCATCCTGCGCACCGACCAGCAGGACTTTCAGGGCACCGCCGTGACTGTGGACGTGGCGCGCAAGCTCGAAGTGCCACACCTCTACATGGTGGTCAACAAAGCCATCTCCTCCTATCAGCCGGACGACCTGCGGAAACAGGTGGAAGAGACCTACGGCGCTCCCGTGGCCGCCATCATCCCCCTCTCGGAAGATGTCGCCGCCCTGCAATCATCCGACATTTTCTCCATCCGCTACCCCGACCACATCGTCTCGCAACGCATCGGCGAAATCGTCGCCACGGTCGAGGAAGCGGTGGGCTAGTAGGAGAGAGCAATGGTTTGCCACAAGTGCGGGAAGCCAGCCATCGGCGTGTGCAAATTCTGCGGGCGAGGCGTGTGCAAAGAGCACCACACCACCACCCTGCCGACGATGCTGGCCGTCTACCTGGGAGGGAACGATACCCCCAAGGCTGTCGTGGTCTCCAACGTCCTCTGGTGCGGCGAGTGCCGGCCCCAACCAGAACCCATTGAGATGCCCGAGTTCTACTAGGAGGTGACACGATGAGCATATTCGATCACATCCAAAACGAAATCGAAACTCGGGACAAGAAAGAGGGTATCTCGCCCGCCGACCTGCTTGATCTTTCCCCGCCGCTGCGCAAGCTGATGAACCACATCACCCGCGCCGGAGAAGTGACCTCGGGGGCAGCTGCCCAACACCTGGGGGAAACATCCGCCCAAACCCGCAAGATGCTGGACGGGCTAATCGAAAAAGGGTATCTGGAACGGGAGAGGCGAGAAGGAGAATGGGTCTACCGCACCCGCTTTGCCCACAAGCGCGGGCGCGACATCCCGGCGGGTATCTGGTCGGCGCTGGGAGAGAGGGCCGGGAGCGACAAGTCGTAAGGGCGAGGCAGTGCCTCGCCCGGCTCGCCCGCATCTTTTGCGCTCAAGATGACCGCGTTCCGTGCCGCACACCCGCATAAAGATGAAACAAGCACGCGATACCTGGGTCGAACTGCTGCACCGGCTGGCACCCCTCCTGCCGGCTGACCTGTTCGCCCGCCTGCGCGCCTTCCCCGATCCAACCTCCATCCCCCACGAGCAAGAGCGCCCCCTCGCCAATCACCTCCAACAGGCAATCCGTAACCTCGACGCCCTGCATCACAAACTCGCCACCTACATGCCCCGCTACCTGCTCGATCTTGCGCCCAAGCCCGGCGAGCCGCACGGCGAACTCTTGTCCGGCTCGTTCATCTTTGCCGACGTGACCGGCTTTACCGCCCTCACCGGTGAACTTTCCAAACGGGGCACAGCGGGCCGCGAGGAGATGAACAAACTGATGCGGGCGCTCTTCGCTGCTCTACTCGACCCCCTCCTAACCTCTGGCGGCGACTTGCTCATCTTTGCCGGGGACGCCGTGTTGGCCTACTTTCCCGCCCGGCCCAACGGACAGGACGCTCGCTGGGCTACCCGCACCGCCCTGCGCCTGGTCGAGGCCATCACCGGTTTTCGCCACCTGGAAACCCCCTATGGAACTTTTTCCCTCACCATGAGCGCAGGGGTCGAACGGGGAGAAACGTTTGCCGCCGTCGTCGGCACCCGACGGCGGATGGAGTTTCTCATCTCTGGCGGGCCGGTGCAGGGCGCGACCGCCGCCGAAGGAGCAGCCGATCCAGGCCAGGTCTTTGCCGGCCCCAACGTCCGCCCCTTTCTCAGCCCAGAGGATTTCGAGATGCAGGGCGGGGTCGTGACAGGCATCGTGGGCGGCGAACTGGGCGATTACGAGCCGCTCCCGCCCGCCCGCCGCCGCGCTCGATTGTCCGCCATCTTTAGCCGCCGCGTCCCCGACCTGCTTGAGAACCTCCACCAAACGCTGGGCCAGGTGGAAGAAATCGTCCCCTTCATCCCCCCCGACCTTTTCACCCAAATCGCCAGCGGGGAGGACATCCGCCAACACCCCCCGGTGGCAGTTCAATTCGTCAACATTATGGGCCTGGAGGACATGGCCCTCGGCCCGGCCGGCCCGGAGCGGGCCGCCGCCGTATTTCAACATTACTTTGTCCAGGCCCAAGAGATCGTGACCGACCGGCAGGGAATCATCAGCCAGGTGGATACCTATGCCACAGGATTCACGCTGCTCAACCCCTTTGGCGCGCCGACCCATCACGAAGGCATCCCCCGCCTGGCTGCATCCGCCGCCCTGGAACTGGCCCACCTGCTGGAACAAGTCAACCGCGAATTCCACCTCGAACCACCGCTGACCCAACGCACCGGCCTGACCTTCGACCGTATCTTTACCGGCGAGATCGGCTACCACCACCGGCGCGAGTACGTCGTCGCCGGCCCGGCGGTCAACCTGGCCGCCCGCTTGATGAGCAAGGCCGCGCCCGGCCAGATCGTACTCGACCCTGCCACATGGGAGGCGGTGCGGGAGGACTTTGTATCCGACTCCCTGCCCCCCATTCCTCTCAAAGGCATCCCTGAGCCGGTCCCCCGCTTTGCGCTTAGGGGATTGCGCCGGGGGAGAGGATTGCATCTCACTGACTACCCCCTAACCGGCCGGAGGGAGGAGATAGCATCGCTGGAGAAACGACTGAAGGCAGCCGCCGCTGGCCAGGGGGGAGCACTGACCATCGTCGGCGCGGCCGGCATCGGCAAAAGCCGGTTGACCGCCGCCCTGGCCGAATCCGCCCGTCAGCAGGGAATGACCGTTCTGAGCGGCGGGTGCCGCCCATTCTCCCAGACCACCCCTTACTTCCCCTGGAGAGACATGGTCACCCAGTGGTTCGAGCTAGACGAGGAAACATCCCCTCCATCCCGCCGCCGACAACTGAAGGAACAACTCTCTCAACTCGACCTGGCTCCCTCCCTGCCCGCCTTCGCCGACCTGTTGGGGCTGCCCGCCGTAGACCTATCTCCCAGAACGGCCGCCTCCTCAAAGGCACCATCCCAGGCAGGGAGCAGCCTCTTTGCCGCTCTGCAAAAGCAAACCACGTCACAGCAAAAGAATCTGGGCTGGGCCGCACTGACCGAGCGAACGGCCCAGGCGGAAGCCGCCCGCGCCGAAAGCAGCCGCCCCTCCCTGTGGGAGACATTGCAAGAGCGGGCCTCCATCCCCCAAGCCCTCCAATTAGCTTTAGAGCGCCAGGCGTCCCGCCAACCCACGTTGCTGATAATCGAGGACATCCAGTGGATAGACGATGAATCACGAGAGATTTTGCAAGCGATCACCACAGCCGCCCCAAACTGGCCCCTGTTCCTGCTGACCACCGCCCGTCTTGAAACCAATTGGCGAGGCGAGCGACTATCGCTCCCCCCTCTTTCTGACGCCGACGGGCGCACCCTGGCTGCCCTGGCCCTACAAGCCACCCGGATAGAAAGTGACCTGGCCGCATGGCTGCTCGCCCGCGCCGGCGGAAGCCCGCTCTTTCTCCTCTCCTACTGCCAGGCGCTGCGCGAGAGCGACGCAGTGGTAGTTGATCCAGCTAGCGGAACGGCCCGGTGGAGCGGCCCGCCCCCCTCCCTGCCCCTCTCCCTGCAAGAACTCTTGCTCGCTCAAGTAGACCGCCTGGATCGGGAGGCCCGCGATGCAATGCGGCGCGGCGCGGTCATCGGAGATACCTTCCCCACCTGGCTGCTCGCCGATCTGTGCGACGACGCTCCAGATCAATTGGACGGGGTGCTGGACCGGGCATCTCGTCGCTCCATCGTCGCCCCCCCGCCTCCCGGCCCAACCCACTCCTTCAGCAGCCAATCCCTCCACAGCGCCGTCTACACCACGCTCTCCCACGCCCAACGCCGCGAGTGGCACGGGCAGGTAGGCAAGTACCTGGCGCAGGCCGACGAACCAACCCGCTACGAGCGATTGGAGCAAATCGCATACCACTACAGTCGCAGCGACGTTCCCCACAAAGCCGCCCACTTTACCCGTCTGGCCGGCGACAAAGCCCGCGCCCGTCAGGCGGACGAGGCCGCCCTGGCGTTCTACGCCCAGACGTTGGACGTGACCGACGGAAAAACAGTCGCTGCCGAACAACGGCTGGCCCACGAAGGAAGCGGCGACGTTCACGCCCTGCGGGGCGCAGGCGCAGCGGCCAGCGCCGCCTACCAGGCCGCCCTACAGGGAGCGCAATCCCAGGAAAAGCTCCGCCTGAAAGCCAAACTGGCCTTGCTGGCTCCCTTGACCGGCCAGGCAAAGGCCCTGGAATCATTAGAAGAAATCCAGCACGCGCTGCCCTCGTCCAACCCGCTCTACCCCTGGCTAGAGGCCGCGCTGATCTGGCTCCACGCCGGGCGCGGCGAGACCGAGATCGCCGCCTCCCTGTGTCGAGAGACACTCACCCAGGCCCAAGAGCCAATCAAATCTCTGCTGCAAGAGGCACTAGAGAACCTGGATGCAGAAAAGCCATTGCAGCCATACGCGGACTTTTTTGCCCTCTGCGCCCGCTCAAACCTGCGCCTCCCATAGGAATAAATTGGCAATTTGCTCCACTTGCGTTATAATCGCCGCACTATGAACAAAATCGCACGCTTTGAAGCCCTGGCCGAACGGTTGGTGGAAGGCACCTTTGCCCGCCTCTTTGCCGGACGGCTCAGCCCGTTAGAGGTCGCCACGCACCTCACGCGGGCAATGGAAGATAACCAAACCCTCTCCCCCGAGGGCGCACCTCAGGCCCCAACCCACTACTGGGTCTACCTGCATCCAGATAACTGCAACTCACTGGCAACTGACCAACAGACACTAGAGGCTGAACTGGCTCACCATGTCGCCGCGCTGGCTGTCGAGGCCAACCTGACGCTCCAAGTCACGCCAGTCATCCACGTCCTGCCAGACGAAAAGTTGGGACCTCACCAGGTACGCGTCGAGGCGCGTTGGATGCCGGAAGAAACAGAGTCGCTAGAGAAAACCCGCGAGATGGAGCCCGAGGAAGAAGCTGCCATAGCGCCGCCGGGCCGTCCGTTTCTGATATTAGGGGGCCAACGCCACGTCAACCTCCTCCAAGCCGTGGTGTCTGTCGGACGCGCACTTGATAACGACATCATCGTAGAAGACCCGCGCGTCTCCCGCCATCACGCTCAACTTCGCCGCCGGTACGGGCGCTACGTGCTCTACGACATGGGAAGCTCAGGCGGCACGCGCATCAACGACTACCCGGTCGAGGAGTGTGTGCTGCACGCTGGCGACGTCATCTCGTTCGCCGGCGTGCAGGTCATCTACAGCGAAGACCCCCCTACCCCAATCATGCTGCCAGGCAGCGAGGACACTCCACCACTCGCCACACCAAACGACCAGGGACACGAATCAGAGCAGTGATGGATACTCTATTGCTGGCCCTGCGCCTTCTGCTCGCTGCCCTGCTCTACGCTTTCCTGACCGTCGTACTGCTGATGCTCTGGCGCGACCTGCGTCAGACGGCCACAACCCGCGAAGCAGAACGTCCACACGGGCACCTGGTCATCCTGCAAACGGAGGGCGAGGCGCTTACCGTGGGAACCGTTTTTCTATTGCAAACTGTCACTTCCGTAGGCCGCTCACCCAGCAACACGCTTTTTCTCCCCGACCCCTACGCCTCCACTCAACACGCTCTGCTGACCTGGCGCGAGGGTCAGTGGTGGCTAGAGGATCAAAACAGCCGCAACGGGACACGCCTCAACGGCACGCGCATCGGCGGCCCCACCATCGTCAGCGCCGGGGACATCATCGGCGTGGGACGCACAGAATTAAAGCTAGAGTTAGGTGACGAGGTATGAGAACGTAAGGAGGCAAAACGATGGACTTGGGATTAGACAGTAAAGTTGCACTGGTTACAGCCGCCAGCAAGGGACTGGGGCGAGCCGTCGCGCTGCGATT
>QMOE01000145.1 GCA_003648125.1 Chloroflexota bacterium | reverse complement strand
TCTTCCTCGACCGATAGAGCCGGCCCGTTGCTTGGGAGAGCCCTTGTGGTTCACCAGGTTGACCGGCTAAGCCCAACCCGCCCTACAGTGATACGTCCAGGGCACGGTAAACAAATACCTTATAGAATTACTCTACAAGATTTGCGTTATGCGCGAGAATTTTTGTAGGACACGGATTGCACGGATGAACACGGAGAAAAAAGAAACAGAAATCTGTGGAATCCGTGTGAATCCGTGTCCCAAAGATTGGCTGCGGCCGGAAGCCGCGCTATGATTTCATGCTGGCAATTTTGCCACAAATGTGCGATTTTGGCTAATGTGACAGTGTCAAAGTAGTAACGGCCGAATTATTTGGCTAAAAACAGGTGAAAATTGGCAATGATTTTCGTAGCTCAAAGCCGGTCTGTGACCCTCCGGGAGCAAGAAAGGGATTTTCGCCAGAGCTCAGCGAATTGGCTACCGCGCCGTCCGCACCCAGAGCTGCGAGCCGTCGGTCACGACTTCGATGGTGCCCCGCTCGTCGGTGCGCAGCACCGTCCGTCCGGCCAGCCGCTCCAGCACTTCCGGCGACGGATGCCCGAAGCGGTTGTCTGCCCCCACGGAGATGACCACCAGTTGTGGGTGCACCGCTTGCAAGAAGGCTGCACTGGACGAGGTATCGCTGCCGTGGTGAGGCGCTTTCAATACTGTGGCCTGCAGCGGCTGACCGGAGGCTATCAGCGCGGCCTCAACTTCCTGCTCGATGTCGCCGGGCAGGAGGAAAGTGACCTGTCCCCACGTCCAGCGGGTGACGGCGGAAGCGTTGTTGGCTTTGTCCTCGGGATCGGGATCGCCGGCCGGATGCAGCACCTCACAGACCAGGCCGGGTTCTAGCTCAACACGCACGCCGCTGCGGGCCAGCAAGGTAGGGATACGCTTCGCAGCGATGAGTTCCAGCCAGCGGGCGTAGGTCTGCGAGGTTGCTGGGTACCCGGGATCGAGCACGCGGCCCACATGGTAACGCTCCAACACGGGGACGAGGCCGGTAAGATGGTCGGCGTCGGGATGGGTGAGGATCACCAGGTCGAGGCTGCGGTCCCAGAAGGGCAGGCGCCGCCCCAGCGCGGCGGTGAGCGCCGTCGGGTCAGGCCCGCCGTCAATCAGCACCTGGAGTCCCTGGGACGTCTGGATGAAAATAGCGTCGCCCTGGCCCACATCAAAGAAAACAACGTGCAATTTGCCGTCGGGTAGGCTGACCGCTGCAATCCAAATCAGGATCACGGCCAGCGCCAGCCCGGCGACCAGGGCTTTCATCGGCAGGCGGCTGGTCAGACGTTGCCACAACGATTGTCTTTGTGCGGCGTCCATCCGGCTCACGACGTATCCCCCCAGCAGAAGTCCATAGTAGACCCACACCGGCAGGGGGCTTATCCGCCCCAGGCTGACTGCCGCATAAGGCACGCGGGCGGTGAGTTCCACCGCGCGGATGGTGTAGCTCAGAAACAACCAAGCTATCCAGCCCAGAACCTGTCCGGCGGGCAGCCATATCAGACCGGCCACCGTCGCCACTCCGCCCCAGAGCATCACGCCGGGTTGGGCGGGCAGGATCAAGAAATTGGTCAGCAGGGTGACGAGCGAGAGTTGCCGGAAGTTGTAGAGAATGATCGGCAGGGTGGTGATCTGCGCGGCCAGGGTGACGATGAGCGCCTCGTTGATCACAGCCACGATGCGCTGGGCCATCTCTTCTTGAAACAGTGCGGCCAGCAAGCGCGTAGCCCGGCGTTCCAGAGAGTCGGTGTACATGATCAATCCTGCCGTGGCCGCAAAGGAGAGTTGGAAGCCCACGTCCCATAGGGTGCACGGGTTGAGGGCTGTCATCAGGATGCCCGCTGCGAACAGGGAGATGAGGGCGTCGGCCTGGCGACCGTAGTGCAGGGCGATCACGGTCAGCGCACCCATGATGGCCGCACGTACCACTGCCGCCGACGCGCCGACGAACAGGGTGTAGAGCACGATTCCACCCACGGCAAAAGGCATCGCCCATCGCCCGCCGAACAAACGCCCGCTGAGGGCAATGAACAGCCCGGCGATGATGCTGATGTTGAATCCGGAGATAGCGATGATGTGCGTGGTACCCGTGGCCGAGAAGTCGGCCATCAGGTCAGTGGGGATGCCACTCTCCACGCCCAGCAGGATGCCGGTCAGGAGCGCGGCCTGGGGGTCGGGCAGGATGCGGGCGATGGTATCCTGCGCACGGCGCTTGAAAGCATAGAGTCCGGCCCAGAAAGGATTGCCCCGCCCGCGCTCGAGCAGCGTGATCTGCGGGCGGCGCAGCAGCGAGTACACTCCCTGCCGGGCCAGGTAGTCCCGATAGGAAAAATCCGCGAATTCGGGCGGGGTCTCCAGCAGACCGCGAATCTCCAGCCGGTCGCCGTAACGGTACTCGGGATAGCGGGCGGCACGTACCAGGGCCAGGCCGCGTACCTGGTGCTGCGATTCGTCTTCGAGAGTAATAGTGTCGGCTTGCACGCGGAGATTGGTGTAGGTGGCACGCACGTCTGGCTCGGCAGCAACGATGCCGGTGAGTATGCCCCAGCCCTGGTCGTTGTAGGTGACCAGGGAACGGTCGTCGAAGTGGGGCTGGGCCAGGAGATAGCGTCCCCCGCCCAGGAGAAGAGTCAGGCCGCAGATGCTCAGCAACCGGGCGCGATGGCTTTCCCGCCATAGCAAAAACCCCGCCAGGGGGATGAGCGCGGCCAGGCCGAGCAGCCAGGCTGGAGAAGTGAGCCATGCGGCAAGGGCAATGCCTGCCAGCCAGGCGATGCCCAGGTAGACGAGGGTCATCTTTCACGTCTTTCTACTGTCCGTGAAGCTACGACTGAAGCTTGTCAGTCTGTCCCATTATTGGAGACGGCTGCGTTCGAATCGTACCACAATTCCAATCAAACGGGTAAGCAACGAGGAAGAGATCGTTCTTGGCATTTGCCTCTCCGCAGGTCAATTTTGTGGTTTGGTACAAATTGTCTAACCTGTAATCTTTGTGACAATTATACCACGGTAGCTCTTGTAGAACAAGCGAAGATGACAAATACCTCGAACCGGGCCCGTGACTCGACTGACGTAGCCAACTATCGCGTCCCCTCAATCCACTCGGCGTACCAATCCGCCAGCGATTCCCCACACGCCCATTAGAACCTTTCCCTGAGACGCACGAAACCAACGACACTTCCAACTTATGGACTCATCTGATGTGCTTTGTGGATAGAGAAGCTACGATAAATGAGAGCAATTGTACCCTTTTGATTTTCCCACGGGCATCCGGACAGGTGTAGGGATGACTTTGCCTTGACAAAAGCTCCTTTTTAGCTTATCATAGCAAAACGTTGAACGTAGAGGGGAAATCTGAATGGAGGATCGGATGAATAAAGAGCTAACCGCGACTGCGGATGCTACTGAGGCGGTGGCGGAAGTCTTACCTCAGAAGAAACGGGCGAAAGGCCCCCGTGGCCTGGTCACTGTGTTTCCCATCTGGTGCAAAGGCTGCGGGCTGTGCATTGAATTCTGCCCGACGAAAGTTTTCGAGGCCGACGGTGAGGGGCGACCGGTAGTAGCCCACCCGGAGAAATGCACCGGCTGTGGCTGGTGCGAATGGCATTGCCCGGACTTCGCCATCTCGGTGAAACAGATTGACCGAAAGGAGGAGAGGGATGGCGGCTAGGCTGATGCAGGGAGACGAGGCATGTGCGGAAGGGGCCATTGCGGCGGGCTGTCGCTTTTTCGCCGGCTATCCCATCACCCCGGCCACGGACATCGCCGAGGTGTTGGCTCGACGGCTGCCGCAGGTGGGCGGCAAGTTCATCCAGATGGAGGACGAGATTGCTAGCATGGCGGCCATCATCGGCGCGTCGGTGGGCGGGGCTAAGGCAATGACTGCTACCAGCGGGCCGGGCTTCTCGCTGATGCAGGAGAACATCGGATACGCCTGCATGGCCGAGATTCCGTGCGTGGTGGTGAACGTGCAGCGGACTGGCCCCAGCACCGGCCTGCCCACCAGCCCCTCGCAGGGAGACGTGATGCAGGCTCGCTGGGGCACGCATGGCGATCACCCCATCATCGTGCTTTCGCCATCCAGCGTGCGTGAGACCTTCGACCTCACCGTGCGCGCTTTCAACATGGCGGAAAAATATCGCACGCCGGTCATCCTGCTCATGGATGAGATGATCGGCCACATGCGGGAGAAAGTGGAGTTGCCTCCGCCGGGGACGATTGAAGTCGTCGGGCGGGTGAGAACCAGCGTCCCCCCGGAATGGTACAAGGCTTACGAGAACACGCCCTCGGATGTGCCGCCGATGATCAGTTTTGGCGAAGGGTATCGCTATCACATAACCGGTCTATTTCACGACGAGCGCGGCTTTCCCACCCAGCGGCTGGACGAAATCGGCCCCTGGATTGCGCGGGTTTTCCGCAAGATCGAACGCAACTTGCGCGACATTTTCATCTATGAAACCGACCAGGTCGAAGATGCGGAAGCAGTGATCATCGCCTACGGTGCGACGGCCCGTTCGGCGCGTCATGCGGTGAAACAGGCCCGCGAACGGGGCCTTAAGGTCGGTTTCCTGCGGCTGAGCACGATCTGGCCTTTCCCGGAGGAAATCGTGGAGGATGTCGCCGAGCGCATTCACCGCGTGATTGTCCCTGAAATGAACCTGGGGCAGTTGGCGCTGGAGGTGGAGCGCGTCGTTGGCCGCCGGAAGGTCATCCGCGTGGGCAAGGTCAATGGGGAGATGATTGCCCCGCACGAGATACTGGATGTGATTGGGAGGGGATAGGCAGATGGTGGTGAAAAAACAAGAACGCGAGTCGTTGGTGCACGAGCGTTACCTGCGCCATCAAAAGAAATTTCCCCACGTGTGGTGCGCTGGCTGTGGCATCGGCATCGTGATGGGAGCCATCGTCCGCGCGGTGGATGCGGTGGGGCTGAGCAACGACGAGATAGCGATGATCTCCGGCATCGGGTGCAGCGGGCGTATGCCGGTGTACGTGGATTTCAACACCATGCACACCACTCACGGGCGAGCGCTGGCCTTTGCCACCGGATTGAAAATGGTCAAGCCGGAGATGAAGGTCATCGTCGTCATGGGCGATGGCGACGCGCTGGCCATCGGCGGCAATCATTTCATCCACGCGGCGCGGCGCAACATCGGCCTGACGGCGATTATCATCAACAACAACATCTACGGCATGACCGGTGGCCAGTATTCGCCCACTACACCCTCCCACGCTTATGCCACGACCGCGCCTTACGGTAACATCGAGCAGCCTCTTCCCATCTGCCAACTGGCCGAGGTTGCCGGTGCTGCTTTCGTCGCTCGCAGCACGGTGTATCACGCCCGCGAACTCAGCCGTTTCATCGCCCAGGCCATCCAGAAAGAGGGTTTCTCGGTGGTGGAGGCGGTGAGCTATTGTCATACCACCTATGGCCGCATTAACAAGCTGGGCTCCGCCGTGGAGATGATGCGCCGTCTCAAGGAGAATGGCATCGGCCAACGGGCTTTTGAGCGGTTGCCAGAGGAGGAGCGGGCGGATAAGATCGTGCGCGGGGTGTTCGTGGACCGCGATGTCCCGGAGTACACGCAGCTCTATGATCAAGTAATCGCTCAGGCGCAACGATCAGTTGCAGCGTAGGAGGATGGAATGGACGGCCGATACGAGGTACGGCTGGCCGGCAAAGGCGGGCAGGGGATGATTCTGGCCGGCATCATCCTGGCCGAGGCAGCCATTTTTGACGGCAAAAACGCGACGCAGACCCAGAGCTACGGCCCCGAAGCGCGGGGCGGTGCCAGTCGCTCCGAGGTGGTGATCTCTGACGAGGAGATTGACTATCCCAAAGTGACTCAGGCCGACATTTTGCTCTGCATGAGTCAGGAAGCGTGCGACCGCTACTTTCACGAACTCAAACGGCACGGGCTGTTCATCGCCGATTCAGTCCACGTCGAACGGACGCCCACCAGCCGTGCGGTGGAGGTGCCGTTGACACGATGGGCCGAGGAAGCCACCGGACGGCAGATCACCGCCAGCGTGTTGGCCCTGGGATTCCTGGTCGGGCTGACGGGCCTGGTATCGCGCCAGGCAATGGAAGCGGCGGTGAAGGCTCGCGCGCCCAGAGGCACGGCGGAGATTAACCTCAAGGCCCTGGCGATGGGCTTTGAGCAGGCGGAACGCTTATTGAGTTCCCGCCGGGGGCGGTGAGGGGGACAAGGAGAGGGGGAGACAAGGAGGGATGGATCATCGCTGAGATGCGGGAAACTGAGTCCCCCGTAGAACGGGGGTTCCTGGTAGGAGTGGAATTCAAACGCAAACACGTCCTCTGGACAGTGGAGGATTCCCTGGCGGAGCTGGCGCAACTGGCGCGCACGGCCGGCATTGAAGTGGTGGGCCAGACCTATCAGCGTCTGGGAAGGATCACTCCGGCTACCTTCATCGGCAAGGGCAAGGTGGAG
>QMOE01000144.1 GCA_003648125.1 Chloroflexota bacterium | reverse complement strand
GGTAGCGCGGAAGGCAGCCACCAATTGTGTGGGCAGTTTCTGGATAAAGCCGACTGTATCGGTAAAGAGAACCATACCCCCGCCGGGCAGTTCGACCCGGCGGGTGGTCGGGTCGAGCGTAGCAAAGAGCTTGTCTGCGACCAGCACATCGGCGCCGGATAGAGCGTTGAGGAGGGTGGACTTGCCAGCGTTGGTATAGCCAACAATGGAGACGACCGGGACACCCTTCTGACGACGTCGAGCGCGGTGGCGGCCCCGGTGAGCGCGCACCTTTTCCAACTCCCGCTTGATCTGGGAGATGCGCCGCCCGATCACACGCCGGTCGGTCTCCAACTGGGTCTCGCCCGGCCCGCGCACGCCGACTCCGCCGGTGATCCCGCCGGCCCGCCCGCCGGCCTGCCGCGCCAGGTGAGTCCAGGCTCGCGTCAGCCGGGGCAGGCGGTACTCGTACTGGGCCAGTTCCACTTGCAGCGCCCCCTCGCGGGTGTGGGCGTGCTGGGCAAAGATGTCGAGGATCAGCGCGGTACGGTCGAGCAGTTTGACCTTCTCGCCCAGCGATTTTTCCAGTTCTCGCTGGTGGCGCGGCGAGAGTTCGTCGTCAAAGATGACCACATCGGCAGCGGCCTGGGCCACCTGCTCCACCAGTTCCCCCACCTTGCCGGGGCCGATAAAGGTGGCCGGATTGGGTCGCTCCAGCCGCTGCACCAACTGTCCCACCACGCCGATGCCGGCGGTGCGGGCCAGCTGCGCCAGTTCGGCCAGCGATTCCTCGACGGGCCAGTATCCGGCCGGCGCGCGGGCCGCTGGCCCTTTCATTCCCACCCCCACCAGAAAAGCTCGCTCCTGGGGGGGACCGGTCGGTTCGGTTGGTCTGGCGATTTTGGGCCTCCTATACTTTTATCAGGCAAGCTCTGTGATTTCGCGGGGTCAGGATGTTGGACTCCCGAACGGCTCAACCCTGCGAAATCCCAGAGCCTGTATAACCTACTTGTGGGTGATTCCAAGAATCAGCACAGGGTCAAGTGCCCAGTGGCTGTATTGACTCCATCCCAATTTTGGGCATGGTTCATCAGAGCCGAAAAACTTGTTTACAAATTCTCGGCAACTGCTCAGCCTGCGCCGGTCGAGTAGTGCCGGAGGCACATATCGAGACCAAGCAGGCGGCCCAGGTAGGGCAAAATCCATTGCAAAAGCCGCTCGCTTCACTTTGACAGACTCTGTACAAGGGTTTCGATACGCCGCCACAAAAAGCGTGGCGGCTACTCAACCAGCGCCCGCTTCATTGGCCTGAGTAGTTGCCAAGTCGGCGTTTTTTGACTTCAAAAACACCTGTTTCGTCATAGTCGAAATTCATAGCGTCCCGTAAGAATTGCTCTCGTATTGTAGCATCATCTTCGGCGGAATATGCTTCTACAAGAGTATTGCAAGCATAGCGAAGCAATCTCCCGCTTTCAAATGCAAGCAGCGTGGGGATTGCTTCGTCGCTGCCGCTCCTCGCAATGACAGGCTGAGCAGTTACTTGTATCTAACATATTATACAGCATCCGCCCCCGCTCACAACTACCGGCCCACATCGAGCCTCAAAGCAGTCACCACGTCGTCGGGGAAACGCGCTCCAGCCTCGTCCCACACTGGGCGGCGCGTGCCACTGCCGGTGTCGTACAGTCCCACCCGCAGGACGTATTCCCCCGGCGGCAGCCCACCCGGCGCGGGGAACCAACGCGCGTCGCGCACCACGTCCCCGGCCTGGCAGAGCCAGAAAGGAAACATATTCGCCAGCGGCAGCCCATCCGCCTGGCCCACCAGTTGCCCCTGCCCATCGAACAACTGGGCAAAGACCGCATCCCCAATATCTGGATGTTTGTCAGCCGACCAGACCAACACGGCGGTCAGGCCGTCCTGCTCAAGCGCGGCCTGGGCAGCGAGGAGATTGAGGCCGCCCTCGAAACGCGCCAGAAGTCGAGAGGCCGGCGCAACCCCGCCCACGCTGCCCGCCTCGACCAATCGTATCTCCTCCTCCCCGTACAGCGTCACATAGACCCGCTCCGCAGCCCGAATCGCCCGATCCAGCGATTCCCAATCCCGCGCCTCGCCCCACGGGCCGTACCAATAAGGCCGATCCTGCTGGATATTGGCGAACGTCACCGCCTGCGCGCTCGCCTCGAGGCCGGTGTTGGCCCAGACAAAATCGGCCATGCCGACATAGTCAGGCAGAAAAGCCACTCCCTCTGTGCTGACGGGAAAAGTATGCTCCTTGTAAGCGGCCCAGGCGGGCAAGTTGACAAAGAGGAGCGCATCGTCGGGCGACGATTGACTCGCCTCAAGCGCCTGCCGCGCCGGACGAGCGACCAGATCAAAGAGCGCCGTCCGCTGGCGCAAAAAGAGCAGACTGGGCAACAGGATCAGTGCCAGCGCCACTGCCCACAACATTTTAGAGCACGAACTTGTAGCCTGCGCGGTATAGAAACCGCGCCTACGGGAGGGCAGCAGCCCCGCCAGCGCCCCACCCCACAGAAGGGCCACGCCAACCGAAGGGATGTACAAAAGCCGGGGCGCGGTGTCCACGTAGGCCGCCGAAAGCGCGACCAGCGGCGGCAGCGCGGTCAGCGCCACCCAGCCACAGGCCAGCCCCAATCGCCGCCATCCAGACCGGGCGTAGGCCAGCCCCAGCACGACCAGGGAAAGAATCACGCCCCAGCCCACCGCTCGCCCCACGCTCCAACCCCACGAGTCAGCAAGCCAGGCAGTGACAAATTGGAACGGAAAGGTCACGCCCTGGGCCAAGAAGGTCGTCTTTTGAAGCAATTGCTCCGTCCGCCCCAGGTTCCCCAACAACCCCGCCGGGCCTCTCGCCCCCCAGTCCAGCCAGACCGCCTGGTAGAGAATCGGGCCAACCAACATAGGGGCGACCCTTGCAATCACGGTCATCCTCCCCCTTGCGGCCGCCCTGGGAAGCACCCATTCGTAGAGCAGCAGCAGTCCGATCACAGTCAACCCGGCCTCGTTGGCGAAAGGGGCCAGCAACCCGACCAGCCAGGAAGCGACCATCCAGCCCCAAGCCCCGCGCCGCCCCCGGTCATAAAAGAGCAGCGATAGCAGAATCAAAAAAGCGCCCAGTAGATGAGTCAGCGCCCCCACCCAAAGCACCACCTGGTAGGAAAAGGGATACAGGATGAAAACGAGCCCCGCCGCCCAGGAAACCCATTTCCGCCGACTCAGCCGCAGGGCTTGTCCTGAGCAGAGCCGAAGGACCAGCGCGACCACCAGCCAGCCGTTGGCAATGTGGAGGAGCAAGTTGAGCGCGTAAAACCCGGCCGGGCTGTAAAAGCCAACCGTGTGCCGCCACAGGTACCAAACGAGGGAGGGCAAGGGGCGATAACTGGCGAAGGAATCAGAGGGCAGCAGCAACTCGGCCGCGTCGTGGGTCTCGACCCAGCGAAAGTGGTACATGTCGTCAGAGTAAAAGGGGAGACCCAGTCCAGGCCCGTAAGCGAACACGGCGACGACCGCCAGCGCCAGCAGGCCAATCAGGACAAAACGGTATTCTTGCCACTTGCCTCCTGCCTCTTGCATCTTGCCTTCTGTCTCTTGCACCTACGGATAATACACCGCTTCCCAGCGGTCAAGTTCATCTGTCGTCGCGCTCTCCAACCGCCAACCGCCGGCAGTCAGCGCGACCGTCCACTCGACGTCCCACAGCGTGGCGATGACGCGGCCATCCAAGTTATCGTAGGCCCGCACCTGGGCGATGACGGTGGCGGTATCTCCGCTGCGGCCAAGCTCGTGTACCGCGCCGACCTCGGCCGCGACGGTGGTAGCAAAGCCGGTCATCCACTCGTCGGCCGGCGTAGCCGCTTGAGACTCGGGGCCGAGCAAGCCGTAAGCCCCTGGCAGATCGCGGTCATCCACCGCCAGGTAGAAGGAGATAACGGCGTGCTCCGGCGTGTCGGTGCGGTAGACGTGAGGACGGTCCAGATAGAACCAGGTATATCGCTCCCATGTCCAGCCATAGTTGGCCCCATCCCAGGTGTGAACCGCCTCCCACACCAGATCGTCCCCGGCCTCGTAGCGGACACTGATCTCGTCCGCCAGGTCGCCGTCCGCGTCCTCCAGGCGCACGCCAGCGTCCCCCTCGAAAAAAGCCAGCAGTGCATAGCTCTCACCATCCCAGATAAAGATGTGCAGCAGCCCGATACTGGCCTCAGCGTGTCCCCAGACAAGGATTTCGGCCCGCCCATCGGCGTTGACATCGCGTACTTGCAACTCGCAGGTGGGGTACTCGCCCAAGCCATACTTTTCATCTTCGAGCGGCCGCAGGTCGTGCCAGGCGTCGCCATCGAGGATAAAGGCCGCCAATTGGGGCGGCTCGCCGGGCTGCAAGTACAACCCTACCCACTCGGCCTCCCCATCGCCATCGGTATCATCCCAGCGCAGACAGAGCGGTTTGATTCCCTGCGCCTCCAGCCGCGCCTCTCCAGCAGCGATGTTGGCAGCGACGGCGGCCGAGTCAAGCGTGGGAGCGGGGGTTGGCGTGGTCGTGGGGACAGGCGCGGGCGTAGATGTAGGCACAGCAGGCAGCGGCGTGAACGTGGGCGACGGCGCGGGCGTGACAACGGTCGGGGCGGGCTGAGGCGCGCAGGCAGTCGGCAAGACAACGACAATCGAAACAAGCACCAAGTAACGCATCGGCCACCTCAAGAGTTTTCCATTCATCACTCGTGGATTATACCATAGAACACGCTTTTTAGGATAAATGGATAAAGCGACCGTCACGCATTGGGGACAGACAAAAAGAGGCGCTACAAGTGAGAGGAATTAAGAAAAATTTAATCATTTCACTACCTGTGCATTACGGCTGTGCTTTAGAATGTAATAATGAGTTTTCTCATATAGGGCAAGATGACACCTTGCCCTACGAGATTCTCACGCACAACGCAAGTGGCGAATTACTTGGAATGGGCTTGGGAAAGTGGAGGGGATGACCTCGTAAAACAAATAGTTCACACGGGAGCAGGATGATGGAGTTAGCGATCACCAACAGACCCCAGGTATTATCTTATCAAAGAACTTATCAACTCACCAAGCGAGTGGTAGACATAATGCTCTGCTTATTGGTACTACCCGTAGCCTTGCCTCTGATGGCTATCTGTGTGCTGGCCATACGACTCGACTCGTCAGGCCCGGCCATCTTTATCCAAAAGCGTGTTGGCAAAAAGGGGCATCATTTCCGGATGTATAAATTCCGCACAATGCGACACAATCTCGACAATAGTTTCCACCGCGCCTTTATGAAGGCTTTTGTGAACGGCCAAATTGGCAACGATAAAGGTATCCAGAATAACAACTTTCGACGCATCTTTAGGAAAACTCTTGCAAATGCGGCATTGGACAACAATGGGCACGGCAAGGTTTACAAACCTATTCAGACCTCGCAGGTCACCCACGTGGGACGCATCCTGCGCAAGACCAGCCTAGACGAACTGCCCCAGATATTCAACGTGCTCAAGGGAGAAATGAGCCTGGTCGGCCCAAGACCTAATGTGCCGTGGGAGGTTGAAGAATATCAACCCTGGCACTATGAGCGATTGAAAGCGCTGCCGGGGATTACCGGGTTAGCCCAGGTTCGAGGGCGGAGTGGCATTTCTTTTGATAGTATAGTAAAATATGATATAGAGTATGTGGAGAAACAGAGTCTGGTAATGGATTTAAAGATATTGTGGTGGACTCTCCACACAGTCCTTTTGGGAACAGGCGCTGAGTAAATAAAGAAAAATATGGAACTAAAAATCTACCTGCGTATTCTGTTGAAAAAATGGTGGATTGTTCTGCCTGTCTTTCTGGTTACGTTTACGTCAACCATTGTGTTTACGTTCACTCAAGCGCCTACCTATAGGGCAGTTGCCACCTTTGTTGTTACTCCCACTAGCTCTTTTGGGGACATTAGAAGTTTTGCGAGCGGGTTAGATATGTTGAGCCGGCGGACTGAGATTGCGACTACTTATACCGAGGTAGCCATCAGCCATCTGATCAGAGGGCAGGCCAGCGAGGAGTTGGGTTTATCTCAAAGCCAGAGGAAGGGTCTTTCGGTCGAGAGCAAATTGCGAGCCGGTACAAATGTCTTTGAGATCGTAGTTGAAGGAAACGATCCTGTTCTCGTCAGGGATTTCGCCAACACGATTGGCGTCAAGACAATGGCTTATGTGCAAGAATTGTACGAGATGTACAGTCTGAGTCCACTTGATGAGGCTACAGTCCCCAATTTTCCCATAAAACCTAACAAGATGCTAAACCTTGCTCTTGGAGGTGTCTTTGGCTTGGCGTTGGGCGTGGGCTTGGCTTTTCTTTCGGTATACCTACAGACTCCCGTAGAGAGCGTGACGGGCCTGGGCATTTTTGATGACGAAACTGGAGTGTACAACAACCGCTACTTTGGGCAGAGGCTGGGGGAGGAGATGAGCCGCGCCAAACGGAACGAGTATCCCTTGTCCT
>QMOE01000143.1 GCA_003648125.1 Chloroflexota bacterium | reverse complement strand
TAGCCGCGATTTCCATATCGCGCCGGCCCTGTGAGGTATAGAAGCCTCGTCGTAAGCGTTCAGGTGTACGTACGATTTTCACCGCAGAGCACGCAGAGAACGCAGAGTTTCCTCATTTTATCCCTGTGAGATGATATTTTCGCCTGACTCTGCGACCTCAGCGATCTCTGCGGTAAGGAAAGCGGCCTGTCTGAACAGTTACACCTCGTCTACATTGCCCACGTTATTGAGAAGATACGGAAAAACACTAGTACGCCCCCTCTCCAAAAAACACTGTGGGAATGGTACGCAGCAAAATCTTGAAATCAAGCCACAGCGACCAATTCTCAATATAGTAGATGTCGAGCAGCACTGTTTCGTCAAAGTTGAGCATACTGCGTCCACTGACCTGCCACAGCCCGGTCATTCCCGGACGCCCATCCAGCCGCTTCTTGTGCCATCTCTTGTAGCGGCTAACCTCATCCGGGATGGGTGGACGCGGCCCCACCAAACTCATCTCTCCACGCAACACATTCCATAATTGCGGCAACTCGTCGAGACTGGTATGGCGCAAGAAACGCCCCACGCGTGTCAGGCGCGGGTCGTCGCGAATTTTGAAGAGCGGGCCGTCAGCCTCGTTCAAATCAGATAACTGCTCCAATTCAGCCTCGGCCCCCTCCCGCATTGAGCGGAATTTGTATATCTCGAACAGCTTTCCCCCGATCCCCACCCGGGTCTGACGGAAAACAATCGGCCCAGGCGAATCGAGCCGGATAGCCAGCGCAATTAACCCCAACAGAGGGGCACCCAGTATCAATATCGTCATTGCCCCCATCACGTCCACGCCCCGTTTGACCAACAGTGCCCCGCGTCCGAAGCCGACCTCCCGCACGCCGATCAGGGGTATCCCACCCAAGTCATTCACGTCCACTCGACTCAGGCTCATCTGGAAAAGGTCCGGCACGATGCGGGCGCTCACCTGCCGCCGCTCGCAGTCACGCACGATACCCATAATCTTACGGTGGTACATCCACGGTAGCGTGATGATGACCTCGTCCACCAATTCATCCCTGATCAAGCGGGGCAGATTACGCAGCGAACCCAAAGCCTTGAAACGGCCAATGTCAGTTTGCCCCTTCTCGGGATTATCATCCACGAAACCAATAATTTTGTAGCCCAAGCCCGGCCGGGCCACGATAGTACGCATCACGGCCCGGCCCACCTCGCCGGCGCCGGCAATGATGACGCGGGATACCCCAACGCCGCGAGCACGCAGTCGCCCCAAAATACTGTTTTGCACCACCCGCGATAGGGCCAGCAAAATCGCGGCAATGAGACCAGCCTCAATGAGTAACAAGCGCGAGTACTGAAGTGGTCGTATGACGAAAGTGATAGCCATGATCACCACTACTGATTTCGCCGTGGCGTTAATTATACGATAGACCTGATCGAGCCACGCACATCTGCTCCACTGCTGATAGACTCGATCCATTTGAAAAGCCAGCAGCATCAGCACGGTAAACAAAAGGCTAAAGGGCACATATACCGATACGGTGTGATAGTAGCTGATATCCCGGAACCATTCTAGTTCGTAGCGCACCCAGTAGGCCAGCAGGATACCGACATTGATCAGCAGGATGTCAGAGAAGACAACCCACCAGGGGGCCAAGCGACGCGTTTTCACACTTTATCCCCTTCGCTCAAAGCGCGACGATATACGCGCACCGTCTCCTGCGCCGTGCGTGACCAGGTGAACTGACCGGCGTGGGCCAGGCCGCGCACTCGCAACTCGTCTCGCAGCGACCTGTCCATCAACAGCCGATTCAACCCAGCCGCCAGCGCCTCCACATCATAGGGGTCCACCATCACAGCCGCATCACCGGCCGCCTCGGGCAGCGAGGACAGGTTCGAGGTCAACACCGGCGTACCGCACGCCTGCGCTTCTAGCACTGGCAGCCCGAAACCCTCGTACACGGACGGATAGGCCAAGAGAGTCGCGGCGTTGTACCACAGGGGCAATTCTTCACCCATCACGTAACCCGGAAAGATAACCTGCCCGCTCAAGCCCAAAGCCTCCACTTTAGCAAATAGTTCATCGTAGAGCCAACCCTTTCCACCGGCCAGCACCAATCCGACCCGGTCATCACGCACGCGGGAGAATGCCTCCACCAAGCGCACCAGATTCTTGCGCGGCTCTAACGTGCCCACAAAGAGCAGGAACCGCTCCGGCAGTCCCCAGCGCTGGCGGAAAGCTGCCACCTCGTCCGCCGGCAGTGGGCGGAAAGCGGGATCTACGCCGTGATAGACCACGTCAATCCGCTCCCGTGAGATACCCAGCAGCCGCACACTCTCGGCGGCCGCGTGCTCCGAGACGGCAATCAGTCGCCGGGCGCGCCGGGCCGAAAGCCAGGTCAGCGTCGTCAGGTAGAGCCTGTTGGCGGGCCGGAACAGATGGGGGAAACGAATGAAACTCAGGTCGTGGATGGTGACGACCGCCGGGCAAGGAGCAAGCAGAGGTACAACGAAAACCGGTCCGTGTACCAAATCAGCTCCAATGCGACGCAACGCCCACGGCTGCACCAACTGCTCCCACGCCACCCGCACCGCTGCCCGTCCGGTGGGCCAGCGGGATCGAAGCACAGCGAGGGTAACATCTGGGGGAAGTGCGCTCTCACCCAACATAACGGTGTAGCGCAAACTGTCGCCGCTTTTCCCCAGGTGGCGCAACAAATGATAGATGTATTGATGCACTCCCGCGCTGCGATACCCTACCCGGCCTGAGAGGAGATGCGCGTTGATGGCGATGTGGAAACTTTTCTCTGTGGTGACCTCCATAGCGGAGCGATTATATCACATTGCGCCACCCCAGACCAATCGCACGCCAGGCCTGTTCCTCGACTAACGCCCCCTACCCGAACGCCAGATGGAAAAAATGAGCCACAGGCTCAATAGGCTGACGACGGCAAAGCTCGTGATGACCAGTATTGTCGCCAGGTTCACCTGCTCGGTCAGATTAAAGGCCGGAACCAGCGTAGCCAGACCCATAATAAGCGCGGCCAGCAAGATACTTATCGAGAGACGATTGGCGATGCGGTCCAGGCGGATCATCAAAGCGGGAATTTCTGGCAGGTGCAGGCTGGCCGATAGGTCGCCTGCTCCCAAGTCATCTAACAAATGGGAGAGGCGGCGTGGCAAGGTCAACACCAAATCGCCCCACTCCTGGCCCCCACGCAGAGCCTTTTCTCCCAGAGTGCGGGGAGAGAACTGTCGCCACATGAAACGCTGCACATAAGGCTTTGAGACGGCAAAGATGTCAAAGTCGGGGGCCAGTTTCAGCCCCACTCCCTCCATCATCGCCAACGTCTTGCCCAACAGCCAGTATTCAGAGGGCAGGTGCAAGTGATGGCGGAAAGCGATGAGCATAACATCCTCGATCACCTCACGGGCACGGATTTCCTTCAGCGGCAGGCCCTGGTAATTGCGCAGCAGCCGGGCCACGTCCCGTTGCAACCCCTCCCGGTTCACCCGCCCGGCAGCGGCGCCCATGCGGATCAACTGCTCCACGATACTCTCGTCGTCCAGTTGCACGGCGACGATGTAGAGGCGGATCAGGTTGGCCCGCTCACGCCGGCCCAGGTAGCCGACCATGCCAAAGTCCATCGCGCCGATGATCTCGCCAGGCATGACGATAAAGTTGCCCGGATGGGGATCGGCATGGAAAAAACTGTCCTCCAATACTTCCTTGACGATCATGCGGGCGGCGCGGAGAGCTATGCGATTACAATCATAGCCCGCCGCGTCCAACGCCTCGATATCGTCAATCTTGATGCCGCTGATGCGCTCCAGCACCAACACGCGGCGAGTACTGTAATCCCAATAGACTTGCGGGATGTGAAGATAGGTTTCGGCGGCAAAGTTGGCGCGGAAGCGGTCGGCGTTGCGCCCTTCACGGCGGTAGTCCAGTTCGGCACGCATGGTGATGGCAAAGTCATCGACGATCTCGGGCAGGTTATAGATCTCCCCCAGCGAGGTGCGTGTCTGTAGCAGACCGGCCAGGTCGGACAAAATTTCTAGATCAACTTCAATGATCGGCTCAATGTTCGGCCGTTGCACCTTGACGACAACCTCAGAACCATCGGGTAGCGTGGCAGTGTATACCTGAGCCAGCGAGGCAGCGGCGATGGGGATCCGATCAAAAGCATCGAACAGTTCCTCCAGCGATGCCCCCAGTTCCGATTCGATCTGGGCCTTGACCGGCTCCCATTCCGCCGGGGGAACGGCATCTTGCAATTTAACCAACTCGGCGATGTAGGCCGGTGGGATCAGATCGGGCCGGGTGCCAAGCACCTGGCCCAGTTTGACAAAAGTTGGGCCGAGTTCCTCTAGCGCCAGGCGCAGCCGCTGAGGTATACCCAATGGCAAGTCAGGCTGGGGCCGCACCGATTGCAGGATACGTCGGGGCAGGTCAAACGCCGGCAGCAGTTCAAGCTGCTCGATCACCCCGCTAAAACCATATTTGACCAATACTCGAATGATCTCACGATAGCGATTGATGTAATGGAGCCCGCGCCGAGGTAATTTCACTTTGTCACCTCCAGATATCTCCTGGTCAAGAGTCGCAAGTGTCTCATTATAACAAGAGACACACTAAACGGCAAAAAGCCCCGGCCAAGAGGACAAGCCGAGGCTTGGGAAAACCGGCGCTATGCAAAAAGTGGGAGCAACGATCACTCCTGCTCCGAACGCGGTTGGAAACCGCACCTACGAGCACGTAGCGCAATTTAGCAAATTGCGTCCTGGCAAGCCCTGGGCAACGCCCATTTCCCGGATGCGGGGGAGAGCCTCCTGCGTGGCCTTCTCCCCGGCAGCAATGATCTCTGCGGCGCGGGGAAAGCCGGTAAGCGTCGTCACCTCCGGCGGGATCTCGGGACGGATGACGACCTCGGGGTGCGCCTCGGACAGCCGGCGGCGAGAGATCTCGGTCATCATCACTCCCAGCGAGCGGTACAGCACGTCAACGGTACCCGCCAGCCCGTTGGGGACGTAGCGGCGATGCTGAAACGTCTGGATGAGCGAGGACATGGCCTCACTGTCTGTTACAACATTCACAGCGATGACAATGTCAGCCCCCATGCCGCGTGCGACATCAGCGGGCAGGTTATCCAGCAACCCGCCGTCTACGAGCAGTTGCCCATCTCGCTCCACCGGCGCAAAGACTCCCGGTATAGCAGTGGTGGCTCGTACAGCGTCCGCTAGCTGGCCCTCACGCAGAATCACCTCACGGCCACTGTTCAAGTCCACGGTGACCAGCGCCAATGGGAGTCGCAGGCTATCGAAGGTGCAGTCTCCCAGGTGACCAACCAGGTACTCGAGCACCTTCTGCCCCCCAAAGATGCCACGCCGGAGCAGTGATGGGTCAGCCAGAGCCAGGAGGCGGCGGGGACTGGCCATGCGCAACGCTTCCTGCTCTATAAAGTCAATTCCCAGACCCGCCGCGTAGGCGGCCGCGATAAGGCCACCCATGCTGGTACCGGCCAGGTAGTCAATTGGTATTCCCTCTTGCTCCAACACTTTCAGCACGCCAATGTGTGCCAGCCCCCGCGCACCGCCGCCGCTGAGGGCCAGCCCGATTTTGCGAGGCGGCTTTTTCCGCAGGTTTTTCAGAAATCGCCACATATTTTTGTCCTTTCTCCTCCTCGAACGCTATCAGATGATGCGTTCCCCCAGCCCGCGCACGAGGTGCGTGCCTGCCACCAGCGATCCCCACAGCCAGCCACCGCGCCGCATCCAGGCTGGCGGAAAGGACGGCAGGGGCGCAGCGGTGACCTGCTGGTAGAGCCGCTCGTACTGTGCGGCGACCCGCTCCAGGCTGTGCTTCTTGGCCAGGCGGCGCGAGGCCGCTCCCATGCGCTGCCGCAGGCCAGCGTCTACTATCAGGCACGCCAGGTGCTGCGCCAACGCCGCCTCGTCCCCGGCTGGCGACAGGAAGCCGTTGATGCCGTGATGCACCGCTTCCGGCAGCGCCAGCGCGTCCACAGCGGCCACCGGCAAGCCGCAGGCCATCGCTTCCAGCACCACCAGCCCTTGCGTCTCAATGGTCGAACCGGTAGCGAACAGATCGGCGGCCTGGTAGAGCGCGGGCAGTTGATCGTGGGGCACAAAGCCGATAACGTGGACGCGCTCGCTCAGTCCCAGTTCGTCGGCTAGGCGGGACAGAGCCTCCCGGTCAGGGCCGTCGCCGGCAATGGTCAGCCGCGCAGCGGGATAGTCCCCTGCAATGCGGGCGAAAGCGCGTAGTAAAAGGTCCACGGTCTTCTCGTAACTCAGCCGCCCCACGTGCAGCACCGTCACGCTGTCTTTGCCGCTCACCAGTGGGCCGGGGCGGAACAGGCATGTGTCCACGCCGTTGGAGACGGCCACCACCGGTACGCGTAACCCGTGGGCGGCCAACTCCCGCGCCATCACCTGAGAAGGGGTGGTGACGAGGGAAAAGCGGTTAAAGAAGGCGACGGTGTA
>QMOE01000142.1 GCA_003648125.1 Chloroflexota bacterium | reverse complement strand
GGCCGCATGCGGGCGGGGACGCCCGCGCTCCCAGGCAGTCATCGGAGCGCGGCCATCTTGGCCGCATGCGGGCGGGGACGCCCGCGTTCCCAGGTAGTCATTGGAGCGCGGCCATCTTGACCGCATGCGGGCGGGGACGCCCGCGTCCCCCGGCAGCGAAAATCAGGTTGACAAAACGAGTTACATGTAGTACAATGCACACGTGTGCAAGCATCGGTGTGTTACAGGCTGGCCGATTTGGCCTGTGTGTGCCCGCCGATTTCTCTTCTGTGGCCCCACTGTTGACTACTGTAGCCCAGACCAATACACCCTGGGCCGACGAGCGATGGACATGACGCTGAACGGGCAGGGGGAAACAGACGACGTCGTACTTACTCCCCACCTGGTAGAACGCGTTTATGTGCCCCTGCTCCCCCAAACGTGTCGCCGGGTTGAGATGGATACAGCGAACGTGGATAAGGAGGTGATGACACGGGACGGTTAAACTAGAGTCAATTCTCCCTGGCCGCGGTAGAGTAACCGGGGCACACAAATTCGGATAATCATTCAAAACCTATAGGAGGAAAAAAGTGAAAAAGCACATGCTTTTGACCATCGTGACGGCCCTGGCCGTGTTTAGTATGATGTTGGTCGGTTGCCAGCCTCAAACCGTGACCGTGACTGTTCAAGTGCCAGTTGAGCAGACGGTAGAGGTGCCGGTGATGCAGACGGTAGAGGTGGAAGTCCCGACCGGCGGCGAAGTGGTCCACATCGTCGCCCGTTGCAAGGCCAGCCCGCCCTACGAGGAAGGGCGCTGTAACAACTTGGTGGCCGCGGTGGGCGCTGCCAACCAGGCGTTGGCCGACGCAGGCGACAGCCGGCGCATCGAGCTAGAGTCCATCCAGGACGACGCGGACTGGGGCGACTACAAGACCGAGTTCGAGCTGGCCTCCGACGCCGGCGAAGCACCCGACATCGTATGCTCCGGTCACGAGCACATCGGCGACTGGGCCACGGCTGGCTATCTCACCGACATCACCGACATGATCGGTGACTACCCCGAGTTCGCCGATGTGATTGACAGTCTGTGGACAGCAACCGAGTTGGGCGGCAAGCGCTGGGGCGTCCCGCAAGACGCCGAGGCGCGCCCGATGTACTATAGCAAGCCGCTCCTGCGCGAGCTGGGCTGGACCGACGAGGAGTTCGAGAGTCTGGACGAGCGCGTCGCGGCCGGCGAATTCACCTGGGAAGACATGCTCGACACGGCTGCGCAAGCGGTCGAGGCGGGCGTCGTGGAACCGGGTAATGGCTGGTGGCACCGTCCCTCCAACGGCCCCGACTTTTTGTACTATTACTATGCCACGGGCGGTGAAGTCACGGGGGAGACGGATGCCCTGGTCTTTGACCAGGATGCTGCGCTAAAAGTGTACGAGATGCTATACGACGCTGCTCAAGTGCGCAACATCATCCGCCCCGACAAACTGGATGGTGACTGGGATCACCACAAGGAATACACCAGCAAGTTCGACAAGGTACTCTTTGTGTTCGAGGGAACCTGGCGTTGGGCCAGTTGGCACACCAACTATCTCCAGGACCTGGGTGGAGAGGATTACTTGTTTGAGAACGTGGGTTTCGCCCCGATCCCCGCTCGCGCGGATGGCACGGGCAAGCCTACTACGCTGACCCATCCACTGGTTTACATGATCAGTTCGCAGTGCGAGCATCCAGACCTGGCGTTGCTGTTGATCTCCAAGGCCACGGTCAAGGAACTCAACACCACCTACGCCGTGGATAGCGGACACCTGGGTATCCTCAAGTCCCAGTCCGACTATGCACCTTACACCAGCGCCAAGTTCTTGAGCATGACGCTGCCGTTGCTCGAATACACCACCTTCTTGCCCAACAGCCCCTACTGGAGCACCTGGTCAGAAGCCTACTACCTCGGCATCCAGGCCGTCGAATCTGGCGACTTGACGCCGGAGGAAGCGGTGGCGGTCGTCGTAGATCAGCTTCAGAACAACCTCGGCGACAATGTGATCGTCCGTTAAAGTTGCTGACCGTATGTTGGAGAGGAGGGTCCATACCCTCCTCTCCAATCTAGCAAAAATGGAGGAGTCGAATATGTCGTCAACAAGTAAATCAACGACCCCGTCACTCCCTTCCTTTGAATCAAATGGACGTTCGTTGTCCGCCCTATCAGGCTACAAGATCGCGCTGCCGGCTGCCGCACTGGTTATCGTGTGCTTCTTTTTGCCGTGGATTGCCTTTGCCGTAGAGAGGACGCCGTTTGCGTCGCTGACCGGATGGCAGATTGCGTCTGGCACCGTGCTCAACACGAGCGAGGGGGCGGAACTTTTTCGCGGCTCCATGTTTAGTTACCTGGCGCCTATCGTTGGCATTATCATCCTCGTGCAGATTTTTTTCGCCTACCGGCGTGGATACGTGAACGAGTGGGACGGGTTGGGTACAATCGGTCTCGGCCTGGTCGCGCTGATCGTCACCTGGGGGCAGTTTCCAGAAGCGCGTCAGGTTGTAGAGCGACAGGATGTCGCTCTACAGTTTCAATATGGAGTGATGGGGGTCTATCTGGCGCTCATCGCGATGATCGTCGCCGGAGTGTTGAATGTACGCGCTGTCGTGAAGCGCAACCCATCGTTCGGAGCCACGTTGGGCGCCTGGGGGTTCATGAGTCCGGCCACCTTTCTCGTGGTGATATTTTTCTTCATCCCCGCGATCATCTTGCTTGTTCTCAGTATGACCGACCTGGCCAGTTCCAACTTTAGCGAACCCTGGCACTTTATCGGGTTTGAGAACTTTAGAAGAATGTTCAGCGACACGTTCTTTCCCAAGATTTTGGGCAACACGTTTAGATACGTTACTCTCACCCTGGTTTTTTTCAACGTGGGTCTAGCGCTGGTGTTGGCTCTGTTGACCTCACACATCAACCGGCGGGCGGGGTTCATTTTTCGCGTGTTGTGGCTGCTACCCCGTATCACGCCCTCGGTGGTCTATATCGTGATGTGGCGGCGCTTTGCCCAGACGCCTCCTTACGGTATCATCAATTGGTTTCTGGAGATGTTTGGCGTCGCGCGCCAACCCTATTGGCTCAACGAGATGCCGTGGTTGTTTGTCATCCTGGTGAATGGCTTTGTTGGCGCTTCCTTTGGCATGATCATCTTTACCTCGGCCATCGAAGCGATCCCCAATGACTTGATCACGGCGGCGAAAGTGGACGGCGCTTCCACCTGGCAGGTGATTCGCGACATCACACTGCCGCTGCTAAGGTGGCCGTTGCTGTTCGTGACCAGTTACCAGACGCTCTCGCTGCTCGTCTCCTTCGCGTACATCCTGTTGCTGACCCAGGGCGGGCCGGGGTTGTTCACCACCGAGGTGTGGGCGCTCACGTCCTACAAGCGCGCCCTGTTCACCTACTTTGGCACCAACCAATGGGGCCAGGGGGCGGCCTGGGGATTGATTCTGGTGATTATCGCCATCGCAGCTTCTATTATTTACCTGCGCGTCTTTCAATTCAACGAGTTGGTGCAGGAACCCAAGATTGATGTGCTATAGGAGGCAACGTGATGACGATGTTTGAAACTGAACGCGGGTATGGTGTGCGGCGCGTCCTGGGCCAGGTGATTCCCTATACAGTGCTCATCATTAGCATATTGCCCATCTTGATCGGCTATGCCTGGATCATTGTCGCCACTTTTTCCATGCGCACTCACGGCTTGATGCCGGTTGATGGCAATGGCAACTTGGGCGGTCTATCGCTGCAAAATTGGGAATTCCTGTTCACCCCCGAAATCTGGCGCGTGACGTTGAACTCGTTCGGCATCGCCATTGCCATGGTTCTCGGGGTTGGCTTTATTTCGACGCTGACCGGCTACGCGCTGGCGCGGATGAACTTTGCCGGGCGCAAGACTTTCCTGGGGATGACGCTGGTGCTGCACGCCTTCCGCCCCGAACTGTTGCTCATCGCCATCTTTCAGGTGTTGCTGTTCATCGCTGGCATCCCGGTGGCCGGCAAGTGGTTTGGCTTTAACACCGTCGGCGGGGTGGCTATCGTGATGATCACCCTGGAACTGCCGCTCGGCGTCTGGCTGATGAAGGGCTTTTTCGACAACCTTTCCTGGGATATGGAGCGGGCCGCGCTGATTGACGGGGCCTCGCGCTTCCGGGTCTGGTGGGAGATTATCATCCCCCAGATCAAGCCCGGTATCGCGGCGTTGGCCATTTTCAATTTTATTAGCGGCTGGAACGCTTACCTGATCCCGTTCACCTTTACCATTGGCTCAAAGGTATCTAACCTGCCGGTCTACCTGAACCAGTTGCAGAGCGACACCGCGCCGACCAGTTGGAACCAGATCGCCGCCGTGGGCCTGTTCCAACTCATCCCGGTGATGATTTTCTTCATCTTTACCCAAGAGGCCCTACTCAGTATCTACGGTGGTGGTAGCAAGGGGGGAACGTAGCACGCAATAAGGAGTGAATCATGAGAGTAAAACTTGAGAATTTGAGCAAGCGATGGGGGAGCGTTGTGGGGGCTGACTCGATCGATCTGGAGATTGAGGATGCCGAGTTCGTTGCCTTCCTGGGGCCTTCCGGATGTGGGAAAACGACCACATTGTTGATGGTGGCTGGCATCTACAAGCCCTCCGCCGGAGAAATCCGTTTCGACGGCCATATCGTCAACGCGGTCGCGCCGAAGGACCGCAACGTCGGCATGGTCTTTCAAAGTTACGCGCTCTATCCCCACATGACCGTCTTTCAGAACATCAGCTATCCCCTCAAACTCAAAAAGGTCTCCAAGGATGAGATGCAGAAGCGGACACAATGGGTGGCCGACACGATGGGTATTGGTCATCTGATGGACCGTAAGCCGGCCCAACTCTCCGGCGGCCAACAGCAGCGCGTGGCCCTGGGTCGGGCATTGATCAAGGAACCGGCGTTGCTGCTATTCGACGAGCCGCTCTCTAACCTGGACGCCCGGCTGCGCCTCTCAATGCGCAGCGAGATCAAGCGGCTGCAAATGGAATTGGGCATCACCTCCATCTACGTCACCCACGATCAGGTGGAGGCGATGACCATGGCCGACCGCATCGCCGTGATGAAGAACGGCAGGCTGCAAGCGTATGCCACGCCGGAAGTGCTGTACGATCAGCCACGCACGCTCTTCATCGCTGGCTTTGTGGGCAATCCGCCCATGAACTTGCTGGAAGTGGAGGTCACCCGTGAAAACGGCGACTACCACGCCCGCCGTCAGGGTCTAGACGTGATCGTGCCTCTGGAACGGGGTAAGAAAGCGGCTGACAAGGGGACTGTGATCCTGGGCATCCGCCCCGAAGACGTCACAGTTGCCGACACAGGTGTTGCTGGTGAGGCTTATATCGTCGAACCACTAGGCCGCGATGACCTGGTCACTGTGCACATCGGCGATGCCATCGTCCACGTGCTGGCCGATCCCACGATGGGTCTGAAAATGGGGCAAAACGTGTTGCTGAATTTTAACACTCACCAGGTACAGTTTTTTGACCCGCAGACAGAGCAGTCGTTGCTTTGGACGGATTGAACAGGATCGGCGTATCTTGGGCCGTGGAAAATCTCTCAGATATGGGTGTGTTTCAAACGAGTTGGGTAGGCGCGCTTTCCATAGCGCGCGGTATGGAAACCGCGCCTACTTGTAACCGAAATGAAACACACCTGTTTCATTTGATTTGGGGCGGGCAGTAGCGAGCGCTGGTTGAGTAGACCTTTAGGTCATATCGAAATCAGGCAGCGGCTTTTGCAGCAAATTTCGCCCCATATGGGCCGCACCGTGATTTCGGCAGGCTCAGTCCAGGGGTTTCGATACGCTCCGGCACGCTGGACATAAAAACCTGGTTTCTTCGGGTATAGAGGACGCCCTAGTCGTGCCCGCAGGGCTGGGGCGTCTTTATTTTTGGGTATGCCTCTATGATTCACAACATTGCCCATCGGGGTGCTTCTGCTTACGAGCCGGAAAATACATTGCGCGCCTTTGAGCGGGCCATTGAGATGGGCGCGACGATGATCGAGTTGGACGTACATCTCAGCCGGGATGGACATCTGATCGTCATCCACGATGCCGATCTGTCGCGCCTCGCCAACGACGACAGGCGCATCCGCGACATGAGCCTGCAACAGATCAAGGGCTTTGACGCCGGTCAAGGGGAACGGATCCCCACGTTATCCGAAGCCATCGAACTGGCGCGTGGAAGAGTTGAATTATACATTGAACTGAAAGGACAACGCACGCCGGAACCAGTAGTCAGAACGTTGCAGGCATCCCATTTCACAGACCAGGCCATCGTGGGTTCTTTCTATCTGTGGCTGCCTCAGCGGGTCAAGTTTTTGGACTCGACGATTCGTACCTCGGCGTTCATCGGGGGGAATAATCGAGGGGCGGACTTTGTGGAGTGGGCCTCGGCGATTGAGGCCGACTATGTTCACCTGTGTTGGGAGAACGCATCGCCCACGCCGCACGAGTTGCTCGCGCTGGAGCTGCTCGC
>QMOE01000141.1 GCA_003648125.1 Chloroflexota bacterium | reverse complement strand
GTTCGTCCGTCTCCTGGGGAACGACCGTGCCGACGACATGCCCGGCCCGCATCACCGTGATCCGGTCGGCCACGACCAGCACCTCCTTGAGTTTGTGGGTGATAAAGACGATGGATGTGCCCTGCTCGGCCAGTTCGCGCATAATGTTAAAGAGATCATCCGCCTCCTGCGGCGTGAGCACGGCGGTCGGCTCGTCAAGAATCAGGATTTCGGCCTGGCGGTAGAGGGCCTTGATGATTTCCACCCGCTGCTGCACGCCGACTGGCAGATCGCTAACGTAGGATGTGGGGTCTACGTCTAGCCCGTATTGGTGTGAAAGCTCCCGCACCCGCGCCGCCACGCCGCGCCGATCCAGCTTTAATCCGCGCACCGTCTCCGCGCCCAGCATGATGTTTTCGGCCACGGTAAAGACCGGGATGAGCATAAAGTGCTGGTGTACCATGCCGATGCCGTGCGCGATAGCGTTGTTAGAGTCGTGAATATCAACTTGCTTGCCGGCGAGGAAAACTTGACCCTCATCTTGCGCGTACAGGCCGTAGATGATGTTCATCAGCGTGGTCTTGCCCGCGCCGTTTTCACCCAGCAGGGCGTGAATCTCCCCTTTGCGCAGGTCAAAGTCTACGTGATCGTTCGCCAGGACGCCGGGGAATCGTTTGGTGATGCCTTTTGCTTCAAGAGCCAGATCATTATTAGTCATTGGTCATTCTCCATTTTGACCGGGACGCAGATTAACGCCGACGAACGCTGATTTTTGTGCTCCTGGTCTGCGAAATTCTGCGTGAATCTACGTTCTGCCACGGGACGTAACAGGTCAGGATTTTTACCAGGACGCAGACTAACGCCGACGAACGCTGATTTTGGTTCTGTCAAGCGGGTGACACTTGAACCCAGTGCATAGAGCCTTTACGTGAATTGTCGAACGCCTTGCGCTTGATTTCAGGTTTGGGGCCAAAGTTGAGTAACAGACCGACTTCGTATGGTGTCGCTTTCAGGTAGTTGAGCAACTGCGCTTCGTGTTCTGGCAACAACCTCTTTACAGCTTTCAATTCGACGATCACAGCGCCGGCTACCAACAAGTCGGCAAAGTACTCGCCCACCACCTGGTCGTCGTAGTAGACGGCGATGCGTGCCTCCTGGATCACGTCCAATCCCAGTTTGCGAGTTCAATAACCATCGCGTTCCTGTAGACCTTTTCCAGGAAGCCGTAGCCCAGTGTGTGATAGACCGTGTAAAACGCTTTGATGATCAACTCGGTTACGTCGGTATGCTTAAAGTCCAAAGACCTCCTCCATATCAAGGGCTGGAGTCTGGCAAATTTTCCTGGCTTTTTTTCAGGACGCAGATTAACGCAGAATTTCGCAGACAGGAGCATAAAAATCAGCGTTTTTCGGCGTTAGTCTGCGTCCTGGTTCCGAGAACTGTGATTTGCCAGTGTTCAGTCAAGGGAATGGATCTGCGTTTGTCTGCGTTCGTCTGCGTCCGATTCCCGTATATTATTTCTCGTAAGGCACGCCATCTGCCACGGGTGGGGTCGTCTTGCCGATGATGCCCGTCAGGATCAGCATAGTCAGCAGATAAGGCACCAGGCCGACGATGTAGGCCTGCTGCAAAAAGGCCCACTGGGCCGGAATCTGATCGCGGAAGAACTGCAAGTTGATCTGGAGCGCCTGCGCGGCGCCAAAGACGAGTGCGGATGCCCACGCGCCGAACGGCGACCAGTTGCCAAAGATCATGGCGGCCAGCGCGATGAACCCGCGCCCGTTGGTCATCAACGGCTCGAAGGAGGGCACCGATTCCAGCGTAAAGTAGGCTCCTCCCAGGCCGGCGATCATCCCGCCGATGATCACGTTGGTGTACCGCATGCGGGCCACGTTGATGCCCACCGTATCGGCGGCACGGGGGTGCTCGCCGACTGCCCGCGTGCGCAGCCCCCAGCGCGTGTAAAAGAGGATAAAGTGGGTCAGCAGCACCAGCAGGATGGCGGCTATGGCGATTGGCTGTTGCTCAAAGATGCTGGCGATGGGAGAATCGCCCAGAAATGGGAGCTTGAGGCGCGGCAGGACGCCCGGTGCGTGCGGCACCTGTCCACCAAAGATGCTCCCCTTTTCAAAGAACAGTTGCCGGTTCAAAAAGCCCGAGATGCCAATCGCCAGGATGTTGATCACCGTCCCGCCGATGATCTGGTCCACCTTGTACGTCACCGAGAGAACGGCAAGCAGCAACCCCATCAGCCCGCCGGTGAGGATGGCCGCCACCACGCCAAAGATGAGGCTGGGCATGGGGGAGACACCCAGGATCGTGTTGAGGTAGATGGCGCCGAACCAGCCGAAGAAGGCGGATGAGAGCATCATGCCTTCGATGCCGATGTTGACCACGCCAGCGCGTTCGCAATAGATACCGGAGAGCGCGCCCAGCGTCAGTGGTGTCGCCACCGCGATGGTGGTCGCCAGCATACTTACCACGATCACGGTTGGGGAGACATCCTTCCCGCCGACCAGCACGACCACGCCGATGAGAATTATAATGATCAGAGAGATAAAGCCAAGACGTCGCCAATCCATAAGTTTCCTCCTCATCCCCCCCACCCGCGTGTGAGCACCAGCCGCTCCTCTGTAGCGCGGATGCGGTAGAGCCAGCGGACGATCGCGTCGGCTGCTACAAAGAGCAGGATCAGTGCCTGGATGACCGAGATGACGTCCACCGGAATCTGGGTCAGGAACTGCATGCGGGAGGCTCCGTTGCGCATCGCGCCCCACAGCAGGGAGGCCAGCACCACGCCGGCCGGGTGCGTCTTGCCCAGCAGCGCGATGGCGATGGCATCAAAACCGTAGCCGACGGAGAAACCTAATTCGTGCCGGTAGTTGAGGGCGGTCACTTCAAGGGACCCGGCCAGCCCGGCCAGTACGCCGGAAAGCAGCATCGTCATCACGATGGCGCGGGATACGTTCACGCCGGCGTACCGTCCTGCGTCGGGGTTTGCTCCGGCGGTGCGAATCTCGAATCCCAGCGTCGTTTTCCTCAAGACCCACCAGACGATGCCGGCCATCACCAATGCCAGGACGAACCCCCAGTGTAAGCGGAAACCGGCGATGATGGGAGGGATGCGCGCGCTCTCGGCGATCTGGGGCGTGCGGGCCACCACGTTGAGCGGGGAGCGGTCCTTCATTGGCCCGTTGAGGAGAAAACTGGTAATGTTCAAGGCGATATAATTCATCATGATGGTGTTGATGACCTCGTGTCCCCCGGTGCGAGCTTTGAGCCAGCCGGGGATAGCGCCCCAGATGCCGCCAGCCAGCATTCCAGCGCCGACCGCCAGTGGAATGTGGACAGCGGCCGGCAGCGTCACGCCCAGCACGTCCGGTAGCGCGTAACCCACCCAGGCCGCTGCCACTGCGCCAAAGGCCAGTTGCCCCTCCGCGCCGATGTTGAACAGCCCACCCTTGAATGCCAGGGCCACTGCCAGGCCGGCCAGGATGTAGGGGGTGGCCCAGACGGTCGTCTCGCTCAACGCCTGGGCGGAGCCGAACGCGCCCTCGAACAGCCCCCTATAGGCGGCGAGAGGGTCTCCTCCGACGACCTTGATGACCAGCGCGCCCAACACCAGGGCCGTGAATACCGCCAGCAGCGGCACCAGGACGGCGTTGATGGCTGGCCTAAATTTCTTCAGTATTCCAGGTGCGGTTTTAGGAGTGGTTGTCCCTACCGGTTCGCTCATGCTTTTCCTACTTTCGTGTTTTCAACAAACTGGGTAGGGGCAAATCTTGCACCTGCCCAGGAGGGCGACCGCAAGGGTCGCCCCTACGACATGTTGACAAGTGCGACGCATCTCACGGATTGGCAGATGCGTCGCACTTGTTACTTTTTGGCTATGTTATCGGTTACTCTGGTTTGACCGGGGCGACCCCGGTTTCTAACGAGCCGTCCTTGAGCGCCGCGTCAATCTCCTGGATCTTGGCGTCAACATCATCCGGAACTTGGTCCGCAAGATCGTGATAGGGGGCCAGGCCGGCTGCGCCCAGGTAGTTGCCGCCGGCAGGGAAGTTGCCTTCCTTGGCCATCTTGATCAGGTCGAACGTGCCGGGGGTGAGCAGCTTCATCGCGCTGGTCAGCAACACACTCTGCGCTTCCGGCACGGTATAGTACTGGTCGGTGTCCACGCCGATGGCTAAAACACCCTTCTCGGCGCAACCGAGCAGGGCGCCGTTGCCGGTCTTGCCGCCCGCGCCAAAGATGACGTCCACGCCCTTGTCAATCATTGAGAGCGCAGTCGTCTTGCCCCACTCTGGGTCGGTAAAGGTCTTGTCGAAGCCCACGTCGTTGTGGTAGACGACGTTCACTTCGATATCTGGGTTGATGTACTGCGCCCCGGCGCGATACCCCTCGCCAAAGCGCCACACTGGGGGGACGGCGTCCGTGCCCAGCACTGCGCCGAGTTTGCCGCTCTCGCTCATCTGCGCGGCTAGCGCACCGGCCAGGAACCCGGACTGATCCTCAGGGAAGATCAAGCCGACGACGTTCTCTACTACGTCCCCCTGGAACTGGTCTACGCCGATGAACTTGACGTCCGGGTACTTGGGGCCAGCTTCCAGGGTGGCCTCGCCCAGCCCAAAGCCCACGGTCACGATCACGTCGAACCCGGCGTCGCCAAACTGGGCAATGTTCTTGCCATAGTCCTTCGAGTCAGTCGTCTCAATGTACTGGACGATGTCCACACCCAACTCGTCTTGGGTCAGTTGCACGCCTTCCCAGGTGGATTGGTTGAAGGACTTGTCGTCAATCTTGCCCACGTCGGTCACCAGACCCACGCAGAAGACCTCTGCCTTGGGGCAGTCTTCCATAGTGATCTCAACTGGGGCCTCGGTTGCCACTTCGGTCTCTTTGGGGCCGCAGGCTGCCAGCAACGCTACAATTGTCAGCAGGCTTAGAGTTATCAAAAGATACTTGCGCATTTCTATTCTCCTCTCAGTAGTTGAATTAGTGTGTAATTTTAAAAGGCTGTTAAAATGTTTCCGCGATATACTCACCTCCCTCGTGTTTTGGTTGGCTACCCTATTATAGTCAAACTGGTGGGAAAGACAAGGCGCGATATGTGATGTCTCGAGTTTGACTTTGGTGGCTTGGGAGCAGTCTCCAAGACTGCCTCGAAAATAAACTTGTAGTCGCGAATTCCATTCGCGCGATTAGGAAATCGCGGCTACATTTTCGTCCTTGAGGGTGAACCTGGTTCATGATGACTTCTCCCAAATCAATCCGCTGTCCTGGCTTGCTCGTATACCCGCCCAAACTCGGCTACGAACAGGGCCGCCACCTCCGGGTCGTGGATGATGAGCAGGTTTTCGTCGTTCTTTTCCTCGGCACTGGCGGTAAAGTTGTAGGAGCCTAGGATCACCGTCGCGTCGTCAACGATGATCACTTTGTGGTGCATGACGTATGGGTTGCCGTCAGGGAGCACGTCGTGGACTACGTCACGCAGCCGTTCGTATTCGCTGTAATCACTTTCGGCGTTGCGGCTCTCGATCACCCCCTGCACCACCACGCCCGCATCCGCTCGTTCCAGCATGGCGGCGGCGATCTCGTCACTGGTGAATGTAAAGGCCAAGAAGCGGATGCGCTCTCGTGCGCTCTCAATCTCGGAGATGATTTGAGCGGCCACCTCATCCTCTGGCGCAAAATAGTTTTCCACCTCTACCTGTCGCTCTTGCTTTTCTTCCCCTTCTCCGCTCTCGACGGTGATGGTTACGTGTGGATTGGGTGTGTCGGCGCGGGAGGCGGGGCCGAATTGACCGGTGAACATTTCCTCGAACTCGGTGGTATAGTTTTCCGCCAGCGCGGGCGAGGCGATCAGGACTCCGTTGTTGTTGTTGCGGTAAGTGCCGTTCTCGGTCATGTTCCACGACCCCGTCCATACCCACTGCCCGTCTATGACGACGAACTTGTTGTGCATCAGCCCGCTGTTGCGTCCGTCCTCGACGAGCGGGACGCCGGCCCGGTGCAAGTCGGTGATGGCCTCCTCGTCGGCATTGTCGCTTTCGACGACGACGCGCACCTGCACGCCCTCGCGCTGGGCGGCGATCAGTGCGTCGGTTACGCTTGCCAGGTCGAGATCGTAGGCCACCACGTCCACGCTGCTCTTGGCTTGCTCGATCACCGCGGTCAGTTCCTCATCCAGCCCGCCGTAGTGATCGGCGTCGTCCGGGTAGCGGGGGTTGGTAAAGTAGACGCGAATCCAATCGCCGCTCACTGTCTCTGTCATCGTGCGCGATTCGCTGAGATTGCTACAGGCAAACTGTGCGAGCGCGATGGTTGTCGCTGCCAGGATGAGCGCGCTCAGTCTGGCAAAAGTCTGTGTTTTACGCGCCATCTTTTACCTCCATGGTTATCTCCGCCTCAATCTCTGCCAGCAATGCTCTCACCCATTCCGTTTGGGCCTCCGGCGCGGCTTTACCGGCCTCTCGGCTGATGCGCTTCATAGCGCGTCGCAGGTCGGCGAACTTTTTTTCTTGCCCAAGTTCCTTGGCCCGCGTTACTCCCCAATCGAGCAGGGT
>QMOE01000140.1 GCA_003648125.1 Chloroflexota bacterium | reverse complement strand
CGGGCACGTAGGGGTCGTGGACGATCACATCAGCGCCCAACTCCCGTAACCGCGCCACCAGCACTTTGCTGGGCGAGTTGCGTGGATCGTCCGAGTTCTCCAGGTAGGTGTAGCCCAACACGGCCACTTTTGCGTCTGCCACGTCCACCCCGGCCTCGCGCAGCGCCTCGACCGTCAGGTCTGCCACGTGCAGCGGCATGCCGTCGTTGACCGCGCGCGCTGTCGGGATCAGCCGTGGCTCGAACCCATCCCCGGCGTTGGCGATGAGCAGCCAGGGGTCTTTGGGGATGCAGTGCCCGCCTACTCCTGCGCCGGGCAGGTGCATGCTCCGATACGGCGATTTGTTCACCAGCGCCCGTACTTGCCACACGTCGGCCCCCACGTCCTCGCACAGGAGCGCCATCTCGTTGGCAAAGGCGATCTGTACGTCCCGGTAGGCGTTCTCCATCGTCTTGACCAGTTCCGCCGTCAGGCAGTCCGCCGGGTCCAGATCCGCCTGTACCACGTGCCGGTATAGTTTCACGGCCAATTCCGTCGCATCGGGCGACATTCCTCCCACGACGCGGTGGCACGCCTGGATGTTCGCCAGCAACTTGCCCGGCATCACCCGCTCCGGGCAGTTGACCAGGTAGAAATCCTCGCTTGTCCGCAGGCCGGAGGTCTCTTCCAGGATTGGTTTGACCACCTGCTCCATAGTGCCCGGCGCGATGGTGGATTCGACGATCACCAGTGTGCCAGGGGAGAGATTGCGCCCCAAGTCGGTCAGCGCGCCGCGCAGGGCCTCGTAGCCCGGTTTCTTGGTCACTGAATCCACCGGCGTTTCGACGGCAATCAACACGATCTGGGCATCACGACACAACTCATAGTCGGTCGTAGCGCGGAACTTTTCCTGAGCCACTACCCGGCTCAATAACTCGGCCAACCCTGGTTCCTTCCCTGCTGTGGGGATCTGCCCGCGATTGATCGTATCAATCTTGTCCTGCATGCGATCAATGCCCACCACTGGGAACCCGATTTCGGCGAACAGACAGGCCACCGGCAAGCCTACGTATCCCAGACCCAGCACAATCACATTTGCTGTCTTGCTCTCAATTGCTGCCAAAAGGCCGCTTTTCACGTTGTTTTCCTCTCTCAGACCTTGGAGGTCTCAAAAATAATGGGGCGACCCTCGCGGCCGGATCGAATGAGCGCCCGCGCCAGCTTGAGGGCCGCCAGGCCATCCTTGCCATCAACCGGGACAGGCCCATCATCAACCACTGCCCGGACAAAACTTTCCAGTTCCGCTTTCAATGGTTCGTACTTGCGCACGGGGTAACGAATCATGCGCCCCTCGCTCACCCCACGCAGCAGGCTGATGGCGCTCCAACGCTCGCCGTCTGTCTCCGCGTTCTCGTAGAAGTAGAGATCCTGCATCAGATGATCCACGCGGAACATGCCTCGCTCCCCCGTCACCGTCAACTCGCGCACTTTGGTCGGTGTTAGCCAATTGATGTCCAGCACACCGAGCGTGCCATCTGCCATGCGCACTGTGCCGATGAGCAGATCCTCGTGCTCCGAGTGGATTTCTTGCTCCGTCTCGGCATAGACTCGCACCGCTTCCTGGCCCGTCAGGTGGCGGATCATGTCCAGGTCGTGCGTCGCCAGGTCAATCACCACTCCCACGTCCTGCACTCGCGCGGGGAACGGCCCCAGCCGCCGGCAGCGTACCTGGAAGATGCGGCCTAGCTCGCCCACGTCCAACCGCCGCTTTAACTCTTGCACGGCCGGGTCGAAGCGCACGATGTGGCCCACCATGAGCTTGCGCTCCAGCGCGGCGGCCCGCTCAATCAATTCTCGCGCCTGCTCCTCCGTCGCCGCTATCGGCTTTTCGATCAGGACGTGGCAGCCGGCTTCCAGCGCGTCCAGGGCCACGCGGGCGTGGAATTCGGTCGGCACCGCCACCGTGACGATGTCAGGTCGGGTTTTGTCCAGTAATTTGTGATAGTCGGTATAGGCCGTCGTGTGGTGCAATCGCGCGATTCTCGCGCCGGCCTCCATGTCAGCATCAGCCACGCCCACCAGTTGTGTCTCGGGCATCTGGTCGTAGATGCGCGCGTGGTGATGCCCCATCGCGCCCACGCCGATCACTGCTGCTTTCAACATTTCTCTCTCCTACCCGCACAATTCGTTGACCGCCACCACGATTGATTCCAGGTCGGCGCTGCTCAACCCGGCGTGGACAGGGAGCGAGAGCACCTCCTGCGCCGCCCGTTCCGCCTCCGGAAAAGGCCCCTCGTACCCCATCTCCACGTAGACTCGTTGCTGGTGCACCGGCACCGGGTAGTAGACGCCCGTGCCGATTTCTTTTTCTTTCAGCCCTTTCAGCACCTCGTCCCGGCGACCGTCGCCTACGCGGACGGTGTACTGGTGGAATACGTGGCGGCGTCCCTCTGGCACGGTGGGGGTGACGACGCCTGTCAGGTGTTCGCTGAGGAAATGTCCGTTGGCGATGCGGGTTTTGTTGAACCGCTCCAGCTTTTGCAGTTGCGCCAGGCCGATAGCGGCGTGCACGTCGCTCATGCGGAAGTTGAAACCCATCTCGTCGTGGTAATAGCGCCGCCGCATCCCGTGTTGGCGAATGACCCGGCACTGCCCGGCGATCTCATCATCGTCGGTGGTGATCATCCCTCCCTCGGCCGAGGTGATATTCTTGGTGGGGTAGAGCGAGAAGCAGCCCGTCCCAAAGCTCCCCGTCCGCTGGCCGCGATATTCCGCCCCGTGCGCCTGGCAGGCGTCCTCGATCACGACCAGGTCGCGTGCCCGCGCCAGCGCCATGATTGGCTCCATATCGCACGGCAGGCCAAAGAGGTGCACCGGCATGATCGCCTTCGTGCGCGGCGTGATGGCGGCCTCGATCTGCGCGGGGTCAATGTTGAAAGTGGCCGGGTCAATGTCCACGAAAACCGGCCTGGCCCCCACGTAGAGGATCGAGTTGGCCGAGGCGATAAAGGTGAACGGCGTGGTGATCACCTCGTCGCCCGGCCCGATGCTGTGCGCCAGCAGTGCCACGTGCAGCGCCGTCGTTCCAGATGAGGTGGCTATCGCGTGCCGCACGCCGCACATCTCGGCGAAGGCTTCCTCGAACGCCTTCACCCTTGGCCCCTGGGCCAGCATGCCAGAGTCCAGCACCTCCAGCACCGCTTGTTTCTCTTCGTCGCCGATCAATGGTTTGGCAATAGAAATCATTTTACCTCTCTCCAGGTTGATATGGGGATAGAAACAGTTTCGTCACATTTTGGGCAGCGCGCGACCATCGCGCCTTCCCGTTCCTCCCCGGCTTCCAAGCGCGCCCCGCAGGCGCACGCGAACCCGATCAGCCGGGCCGGGTTGCCGACCACTATCCCGTGCGCGGGCACGTCTCTGGTGACCACGGCTCCCGCGCCGATCAGCGCCCACTCTCCAATCACTACCTTGGGCAGGATGGTCGAGTTTGCGCCCAGGGCGGCCCCGCGCTTGACCAGGATGCGCCCCAGTTCCCAATCGTCAGCGGCCTTTAGAGAGCCATCGGGATTGACGGCGCGGGGCAGGTTGTCGTTGGTGAAACAGACGTGCGGGCCGACGAACACGCCGTCTTCGATCTCTACCCCGTGGTAGACCGAGACATAGTTCTGTATCTTGACGTTGTCGCCGATCTGCACGTCAAAGTCAACGTAGGCCCCCTTGCCGACGATGCAGTTGCGCCCCAGGTGCGCGCCTTCCCGCACCTGGGCTTGATGCCAGATTGAGCTTTCCGCGCCGATTTCCGCCTGAGGTGAGACGTCGGCTGTGGGATGGATGCGTACTTTTTTTTGCATTTCTTACTCCCGAGATGATCTTGGCAAACAGTGCCATTATCCACAGAAACGGGCCTTTGTCCAGTTGTAACTGCTCAGGTGCCCGGCACTTGTGATTGCCCTCGAAAATGGCTCGGTACACACAAGTGCCGGGCACCTGAGCAGCAGTTACGTCCAGCCTTGAAAAACCACTCGATCATGCTACAATATCGTCTGCCTTGAAAATAGCCTCAACTTTGTAGGTCACGCTTGTAGCGTGACGGATCAGAGTTGTCACGTTAAAAACGTGACCTATATTTTCGTCCTTGAGGCTGAACCTGGTTCATGATGACTGTTACAAAACATAGATTGGCAGGAAAATTTGTACAAGGGAAAAACCATCGGCGTTGTGGCGCCGGCTTATAATGAGGAAAAACTGATCGGGCGTACTCTGGACACGATGCCCGATTGCGTGGACTGGATCGTGGTGGTGGATGATTGCAGCCGCGATGCGACGGTCGAGCGGGTGCGGGAGCGCGTCGCGCAGCAGCCGGAGCGCGTGATACTGATCCAGCACGAGGCGAACCAGGGCGTGGGCGGGGCGATTGCCACCGGCTACGAGTGGTGCCGCGACCACCAGGTGGACGTGGCAGTGGTGATGGCCGGTGACGCGCAGATGGACCCGGCGGATTTGCCCGCTCTGCTCGACCCGGTGGTGGAGGGGACGGCGGATTACGCCAAGGGGAATCGCTTATTCACGGGGGAGGCGTGGGCCCAAATTCCCAAGCTGCGCTACCTGGGCAACTCGGCGATGTCGCTCTTGACCAAGATCGCGTCGGGGTACTGGCACGTGGCCGATTCGCAGTCGGGCTACACGGCCATCAACTCGCAGGCGCTCAAGACGATTGACTGGGAGCGGATGTACAAGCGGTACGGTCAACCTAACGATTTGTTGGTGCGGCTCAACGTGTATAACTTTCGCGTGTGCGACGTGCCGGTGAGGCCGGTGTATAACATTGGGGAAAAATCAGGGGTCAAGCCACTACGGATGATCCCCAGGCTATCGTGGCTTTTGTCCAAGCTATTTTTCTATCGCATGGTGCAAAAGTACGTGATTCGGGACTTTCACCCGTTGGTGTTTTTCTATCTGATGGGTGTGACGTTGTTCGTGCCGGGGACCTTGTTTGGGCTATACCTGGTTCTCCACCGGATGTTTGTGGGGACAGTGGCGACGACGAGCGCGCTCTTGGCCGTCTTTTTGTTCGTGTCGGGTTTGCAGTCCATTTTCTTTGCCATGTGGTTTGATATGGAGTACAACCGGACGTTGCGTTGAGCGCTATGCGTGTTTGTATGCTCACCACCTCCTTTCCCCGCCGCCGAGACGATTTTGCCGGTGCCTTCGTCTACAGCCTGGCGCGAGAGTTGGGCAAGCGAGGGGTCGAGGTCAGCGTCGTTGCTCCCCACGACGGTCGCGCCGCTCGTTACGAGACCCGCAGCCGCGTCCACATCTGCCGCTTTGTTTATGCGTGGCCGCAGAGGTGGCAGCGGCTGGCTTATGGGGAAGGAATCCCCAACAATCTCCGGCAGCATCCCTGGGTGGCGCTGCAAATCCCCGGCTTCCTGGCGATGTTCCTCAAAACAGCCTGGCAAGTCTGCGCGGATTGCGACGTCGTGCACGTGCACTGGGCGCCCCTGGCCTGGCTCGGCCTGGCGTTAAAGTGGCGCTACCGGGTTCCGGTCGTGCTCACAGTTCACGGTAGCGATGTGCGCTCGCTGCCCCCTTTTCTAATTCGACCCGCGATGGAGCGGGTAGATGCGGTCGTGGCGGCGGCTCCAGAGACTGAAGCGTTGTTGCAAGAGTTGGGGATCGCGCATCATGCCATTCCCTTGCCCATTGACGAGGAGACATTGCAGCCGGGGATGGCCCCCGGAGCGGTAGGCGATGAATTAGGCCTGCGGCCGGGGGACGACGTGGTGACGTTTGTCGGCCGGCTGAACGAGTTCAAGGACCCGCTGACCCTGATCCGCGCTGCGCCCCTCGTACTTGCCCGGCGCCCGCAAACCCGCTTCGTGATCGTGGGAGACGGGCCTCTGGCGGGTGATTTGCGCGCCGCCGTGGACGGCCTGGGGCTTGAGCGGGCGGTGCATCTCGCGGGCGCACGGCGCGACGTGGGTTGCTTTCTGGCCCTCTCCAAACTGTTCGTCGCCCTCAGCCCGGTGGAGAACGCCTGGAGCATGACGATTGCCGAAGCGATGCACATGCGCGTGCCCTGCATCATCACCCGCGCCGGGCGGACGGAGCAGCTTTTCACGCACTTGGAGGACTCGTTCCTGATTCCACCGGGGGACGAGAGAGCGCTGGCTGAGGCTATCGTGCGCTTGCTCTCCGGTAAGGAGGAACGAGACCGGTTGGCTCGTGGTGCGCTGAGTTTGATGAAGCAGCACGGTAAGGACACCGAGAGTATAGTGCGGCGGCACTTGGCGGTATACGAAAGCGTGGTGGGCGCGAAGGGCTAAATAGTCCGTGTGATGAAGATACGCATTGTCAGTCGTCCGATTGCTCCCCCCTGGGATAGCGGAAGCATGAATATGGCCTATGGGCTGGGAGCCTGCCTGAGCGAACGCTCGCATCGGGTCTGCGTCCCGGTGGTGCGTGGGTTCCATCCCCCGGCGTCAAACCTGATTCCCGAACCCGTTTATACGAGCCGCGTCTTTGGTCTACGGCAAAAAATGCGTTTAGTGGGTCATTTGCTGACCGCTCAGG
>QMOE01000139.1 GCA_003648125.1 Chloroflexota bacterium | reverse complement strand
GGGGTGGGGGATACCGGCCGGGTCGTCGAGATAGTGCCAGAGGAAAGGTTCTGTGAGGCCGTGTCCATCTGCCAGCCGGTACGCGCCGGCCGTGTAATAGTAGGCATCCATGTAGGGTGGCCCGGTCAGCAGGCAGGCGGTTATCAGCCGCACGACCAGGGCCAGGGAGAGGAGGAGCAGCAGGTCTCGGCGGTTCATCAATTCAGTATGTACAGCGTGCTTGAGCAGAGCTTGTTTCATATCACTCTTCCACGTATACATAGACGGGCCACTGTTCCTGCCCTACCTTTTCTTTTAACCTATAGTTAGAAGCTATGTAATCGAACACGCTATCCATCGCGGGCAATATGCCATAGTTTTCACTTGCCAGACTCCACTTTTCTCTCGCGATGGGGTCAAGGGGTGGTATCAGTTCGTTGCTGGGTGAGGTATCAACAACCAGGACAGGTTTGTTTGTTGCAATACTATCCAGAAATTCTTTTATCAATGCGACGCTCTGATAGCCGCGCGTGTACAGGGGGTACTGATAGACAAAACGGGTAGGAGATTGCCTGCAAGCAACAAAATTTACACTCGTCTCGGCTCCCCAGATCAAAACATAGTCACTTGCGTTTGTAGATCTTTTAATATATTCAGCCATCTGATGCCCCGTGGCTTGACGCGCATTGGACAAGGTCACCATTTGCTTGATAAGAGTTGTTCCTGGCCAATAGATCATGCCCATGAACACAAACACCCATAAATAAACAGACATTACCCTTGCCATTTTGGAGGCTGTTCTTAGTCGAGGGTAAAAACGCACCGTAAAAACGTAGGCGAAAAAGCTTGTCAGGATCGTGAACACGGGAAGCCATGCAATATAATAATGCGAGTAGGCTTTTCCAGAAACAGCCACGAGGAAAAACTCGATTGGCAAATTGACGAGGGATAAAAGGAGCAACGCTTTTTTATCTTTGATCTCACTCTTATCACGCAGCATGTAAATAACTCCGGTGAACCATGTTACGAGCGCCAGGATAGACATTCCCGAAAGGGATGTAAGCACCAACCCCGCTACGAGAGCTGTGGTTCTGTTTCCAATTGTCGTGATAAAGTATGCAAAGTTATACTCAAAAACATTGTTCCAAAGATTGTTCAATGCGCCCTGGCAGGCAAAGTAAAGCCCAACGATGAGGATAATACTTGCTGCCCCCAAGAATATCGTCGTCAGATGAAAAAAGAGATCGTGCCAGCGACGTTGTGACGCTCGCGTCAACAGCAAAAAAGTCACGATAGATAGATGCACACCTATCAAATTCTGTTTCAATAGGAAGGATATTGCAGCCGTCACCCCGATTAGAAAACCTCGCCACGAGTAATCACCCCGTTGCTCCGATTGCCAAAATAGATATAGCGCCGCGAATTGGCACGGTAGTGCGAACTCCTCTGTAAAGTTTCCACCTCCCAAGAGCAAAGTTAGAGTTACAAAACACGCAATCACGCCAAAGATCGCAGGCGCAACCCCGAGCGCGCGTTTCGTGAATATGTAACTCAGCACTCCTGCCAAATAAAGTGCTCCAAACTCTAGAAAGCTTACTCCCCAAACAGATCCATTTCCAATAAATAGTCCCAGAGCGTTGATGTAATGGATTACCGGCGGCTTGTGATCCCACACGTCGCGATAGGGGATTTTACCATCCAAAATTTGCTGTCCTATGTAGAGAAACACGCCCGAGTCCCTGGTGGGGATTTCTCTGTGCAAAGGGGTATTGGGAAGTAATACGCAGGCGACTAATACAGCCAGCACTATTAGAAGCCATTTGTTCATTCACTTTCCTTCTTTATTCGACTGTTTTACGCCTCGAATCGGGACTATGGAGGAGCCAGGCTAGAGATCGGGCTTGTTTAGTTTTATTGGTGATGACATTCCACCGGCTCTGTAAGAATATGGCTATTACAATACCCAAAAGAATTGAGTGAGCCAACAGGACTGGCATTGCAGCGTTTTTTGTAATGTATTCAAATGATCTGTCTATCTGTATTAGCGAGATCAGTCCCATTCCCACGGCAAAACTGATTTTGGATTGTCGCAACAATAGTAATGTTAATGGTAATAGCAAAAGAACAGAATGGTGATACCATACAAGGGGAGAGAAGAAAACTGTGATGACTAGTATTGTGGTAAACAGCCAGGTGTTTGTAAGAGTCGAGTGTTTGGGCATAAAAGCCCCTTTTAGCAAAATTCCGAACAGCACTACCAGAAAAGCTATTTTGTGTCTAATTGTCAGCACATTACCAATCTCTCCCTTACCCAGATGTGCAAAGACGCGAAAACAGGCACTCAGTATGCTTTGGTTATACATAGTAGGGTGAATCTCTGCCCCCAATTTGGGTAAAATTGCCAGAAAATTACCCAGTATTTGTGGTGAGAATTGGATAGCAGGTATGATGCTCAAGGCAGTCAAGCTAATCAATGTACTAAGAACGACTCGAAACCGAAATTGTACCAGGAAACATAGTACGAGTACAACGGGAGATGTTTTTAGTGATATTGCTAAAGCAAGAAAGACTCCCGAAAGCAATGGTCTTTCACCTTGATAAAAGTAAAGGGCGAGATAGATGAAAAGTGCTACAAAAGTATTTATTTGGCCTATATGAATTGTTTCCCAAAAGGGAGCAAAACCCAAGAACATCAGAACAATGAACCTGGTAGTAAATCCTTCATTATGAAAAACTGTGATAGGAGCGAAATGCTTTTTCGCTACTCGTAGTACGACGAAAATTGAAAGCAACCATGCTCCTACACTAATTAAAGCCCAACTCAGGATAGCCAGAGAGATGTTGCTGTGCCACGAGAAAAGGCTAACGAATGTCAGGCCGAAAGGATGATAGACATAGCTTCGCCCAATGTGATAGGGCAAATAGGGATTATCGCCACTCCGAGCTTTTGTATAGGCTTGATAATAAATCAGAAAGTCTTCTCCTATTTTATGATGGGTCACTATCCCAAGCCAGCATTCGCTAAACGCGCCTGCAGCCAGGTAAACTATGAGGATGATGGTCAAGATGAGTATAAGCCAATAGCGTTTCATTATCTTTCTGTTTTTTAAATTAGCTGCCTTTGCATCAAGTGGTGTTCCTGCAAATGTCGCTCTATTTGCACTAACTCGCTAGATCTGGTGGCTTGTCAATCAGTCAGCAGGGCGACGATAGACTTCCTGGTCCTCGATCGTCGTTTCCAGTCTGTATCCCCGTTCGGCCAGTTCCGGGTGCAGCCAGGTGGGATAAGGAGCCTGGTTGCTTTCTCCAATGATGATGTACTTTGTCTGTGGGGTAAAGATGCGTTGGCGCGGCCCCGTCGCTGCGACGTAGAGCGGCCATATCGTGTCAATTGGACAGCGACGGTCGGCCATGTAGTAAAACTGAATGTTATCGGACCAGTAGTAGACGTAATCGGATGGCAGGCTGTGTCTCTGAATGTAATCTGCCAATTCCTGAGCTGGCACGATTTGCGGCTCGATGAGGGGCCATCCATGCAGCGCGAAATCTCGGCGGTTGCCAACTCCAAATTTGTATTGAGTATAGAGGCGATAATAGTCAAAATTCTGTTCGATGCTGACAATCAGCGCAGCGATTAGCAGTGCGCCCGGCAGCAATGCCGCCAGTGCGTGGCTAATGGTCGGGATGTGTTTGTTCAGATAGTGGTAGAACCAGGCCAGGAACCAGGCGGCCAGCAGCGACAATGGAGGCACGATGAGCAGATAGTAATGCAAAAAGAGGTTGCAGCCGACGTTTGATTCGATGAAGGACAGAACGTACCAAACTGCGATGGAGAATATGCGGGCTGTTTTTCTTGTCCGTCTGGATTGAAATCCACTCAATAGCGCCGCGGCCAGTCCGCCCAGGCTGCAAACGAGCAGCACGGCGTTGTTTCTCAGCAATCCAATGAAGGGGAAAAAAAGCCAGTATTTGCCCGTCGCGCGGACGACGTCTTCTGAGGCGATGTATCTTTGCCCCAGGGTAAACACCAGGAGCAGGCGGGGAAGCAACCCCAGGGCCGCAAAGTAGACGCCTACCGCCAATAGCCCACTGGTAAACCCCAGGCTAATCCAAAGGCCGCGCGTGATGACCGTCCGCCAGACGCCAGGCATTTTTGGGCGGCGACACAACTCGGTCAACAGCACAAATCCGGCCACTGCCAGGGATGAGAGATACACTGCTCTGAACATAAAGGCCGCTGCGCTCAATAATCCCACGAGGGCAAACTGCCACGCTGCCGCGTTCCGTTTCGTCAGGTGCAACATTATCAAGATCGCTGCTATGCGCGGTAGATTGGCGAACAGCTCCGCCTGGGCTGTGCTGCCAAACAACCAGATGTGTGAGGAAAGAACGGCATAAAAGACCGCAGCGAGTGAAGCGGCGGTTTTGCTCATCAGCAATGTCCCCAGGCGGTATAGCAAGCAGACAGCGGCGATGGTCCACAATATGAGCAGAAACTTGACGGCCCAGACGCTATCTCCGAACAGGGTGAACGCCAGCGCATAGGTGTAATACACCCCCGGCAGTTGATGGGCCGGGTGATGTGTGCTGTACAACGGTTCGCCGCGCGCGATGAGCCGGGCGTGGTAGGCGTTAGCCCCGCTGTCGTTATCAAAGGGCTGCTCCAACGACGGCCACCTTAACAGAATCACCAGCAGCGATAGCGCGGCCAGGATCACCCATTCCCGATATAGTTTTCTCCGAGTAATTTTTTTGATCATTGCCTTTTAGTGTTCTCGAACCAGGTTTTCAAGGTGCCCGGCACTTGTATGTACCGATTTTGATGAAAATGGCATCTGGTTGCCATCGAAAGAGCCATTTTCGAGGGTAATTGTAAAGTGCCGGGCACCTTGAAAACTTACGGGCTATGATTGACATCCTCTGTCAACGAGAGCAACGTGCCAAACCCCGCCCAGGCCAACACAAAGACGAAAATATAGGCCCGCTGAGCGATGACAAACGTAAGGGCCTCCTGATGAGGCACGCCGCCCAGCAGCAATACACCGTACCAGCCCGCGTCGAACAGTCCCAGCCCGCCGGGAGTGACCGCCAGCACCAGGCTGAGTTGGGTCATCGGAAAGCCGGCGGCAAAGATGAGCCAGGGATGGATCACTCCTACTGCGCGGGCGATAAAGTAGAAATAGGTCGCCAGGACACTGTCGAGCAGCAACGACAATCCCAACACTTGCAGGGTTGTGGCGCGAGACGGCAACAAGTCGGCGGAGGTCTCTGTGTCGAGATGCAGGGCAGAGGGCAGCCACGGGATGCGCCCCAACCATCTGACGAGAGAGAGCAGTTGTCCGCTGACCGTGGCCCACCAGAATGCGCTGGCCACTATCAGGATCAGACCCACTGCCAGCGCGATGAAGCCAGCCGGTGAGATCCCGCCTCTCAGGAATAGCAGGGCCGGAGCCACTAGTATGCCCAGCAAGCCCAAGTCAAATAGGTTATCTAGCACCACGATCCAGACGGCCCGTTTGAGCGGGATGCCCATTGCCCGCAGGCCAACCGATTTTCCGCCCACGGTGCTCAGGCTGCGGGGCACTACCAGGCCGAGGGCGCGGGTTGTCACGTTCAGATAGTAAAAGCGACGCCACGGGGACAGCGTACCATCAGTCACCGACCTGGCAATAGCCCGCAGGCGAGTGGCAGATAGCATAGTGGCTGATCCAATCAATAGAAAAGAAACCAGGATGCTTCCCCGGTCGCCGGCCAATATCTGTTCCCAGACCTCTGGCCCGCCTAGCCAAAGGATAAACACGAACAATGCCAAACTGAGCAATTGCAGGGCCAGGCGCAGCCAGCGCTTCATCGCGCATCGCCCAGATCGGAGGAATTCATTGCTTGGCGTTTGGCCCGCCAGCAGTTGATCTCGATCCCAACCATCACCGCCAGGCTGAAAAGTGGCAGAGGCAGAAACATCATCGGGTTCTCCCAATCTTCGCTGATGGTGCTCAAGAAGAGAATCCATAGCGCTATTTGCAAGGTGACCATTCCAATCAGCAGGCGCACGAGCAGGGCCAGGCAGAGGAAGAGCAGCAGGTCTCGGTGTGGTCATTGATTTAGTTTGTGCAGTGACTGCCTGGTTTGGGTTCGCGACACGTTTTTTCCTGGTCGTCTCCCTCCAGTCATCTAGAGCTCACTTTGCGTTTTTGTCTGTTTCCACAACCAGGCCAAAAGCAACATCATCGCGGCCGGAAACGGCAAGTATACGGAGGAATGTTCAAAGTTACCCTCAATAGTGACCAGAAACAGCGCCCACAGTCCTACCATTGAGAGCGCCTCTACGGCTGCCGCCGCCCAGAGACCGCGTCGTTCCCACGCGCGCTGCATCCAGCAGAACCCCCACAGCACCCAGGGTAGCAGGATCAAGTAATTGGTGGTTGCGATACGCGGCGTGAAGAAATTTGTCAGCAATAGCAACAACCCCAACATCCAAATCATCTGCGCCCAGTCGCCGCGCCACAATCGCCACCCTAACACCAATACAGCCACTGCCAGCAGGGCCATCACCGCGATCTCCGTTTCGCGTCCTAGCCCCAGTAGGCCCCGGACGATCATCCACGTC
>QMOE01000138.1 GCA_003648125.1 Chloroflexota bacterium | reverse complement strand
CGCCCAACCGCGACATCTCGGCCATCGCGCCCGTGGCCCGCTCCGCGAAAGGCCCTCCCGGATCCAGATCTAACACGCGGGTATACTCCCATTGCGCCTCGTCCCACCGCCCCTGAGCGGCGTACACCACCCCCAGGTGATAGTGCGCGGCGGGCAGGTGCGGGTCCAGCTCCAGTGCGCGTTGCAGCGAGGTCAGCGCCGCCCGCAGGTTGCCGGTCAGGTACAAGGCCCAGCCCAGGGTGTCGTGCGCCAGAGGATCGTCAGGGGACAGGTCCACGGCCTGCCGCGCGGCCGGCAGCCCTCGCTCTCGCATTTGTATGAGATGATCGGCGTAGAACTGCGCCAGAATGTGGTGAAACCGGGCATCTTCGGGGGCCAGCTCGACGGCGCGACGCAGCCATGCCTCGGCGGATGCGTAGTCGGGCGCGGCCAGGTAGGTCTGAGCGATGTCCACGCACAGGGCCGCGTTGTCGGGATCGAGGGCCAGCGCGCGGGCGAAAAACGTGCGGGCGCGGCAGGGCTCGCCTTTATCACGAAAGTAGACGCCGAAGAAGTAGTATCCCATCACGTAGGAACGATCCAGCCTCATCGCCGCGGCCAGGTGGCAGAACGCCAGGCTCTCCTTGCCCTGCCGGTCGAACACGTGGCCCAGATAAGCGTGAGTAGCGGGGTAGGCCGGATTCAGAGCCAGCGCCGCCTCAAACTGCCACCGGGCCAGACTCAGTTCGTCCACGGCCAGGAACACCTGTCCCAACAATGCCGCCGCGTAAGCCCGATCCTCCACACCCTGCGCACCGCGCAGGGTGCCAAGTACTTGCCGGGCAGCGGCGCTCACTTCCCCGTCCGGCCCGGCGGTGGCAGACTCTAGGTGCGCCGTTGCCGTCATTGGGTCGTCCACAGCCAGGAGCAATCCCAGGTTGTAGTGAGCGAGTTGTGCCATCCGGGGAGCAACCGCCGGCCCGGCGTCCAGGATGGCCGCGAACTCCCGCGCCGCTGCCGGCCAGTTGCCCCGGTACACATAAGCCCGTCCCAGGCGATAGTGCACCTCCGCTGCTGCGGGATGCTTGCCGGCCAAAGCCTGCCACTCGGCTATGGCCAAGGTATGCGCACCCAGCCCATCGTGAGCGTCCGCCAGGCCCAATCGCGCCTCGCAGATCAACCCTCCACGACGCATTGCAGCCAGGAAGACGTCCTGAGCGCGTGCGTAGTCCTGCAAGGCCAGGTAGGTCTGGCCCTGCCGCAGAAATGGGACTGCGCTGGCGGGCCACAGGTTGGCGGCTTGCCGGTAATCTTGCAACGCGGCGTGATATTCCCGGCGCGCGCGATGCACGTCTCCGCTGCGCACCGCCGCCCAGAAACTCGCTCGTTCTGGCGGCAGGCCCAGGAGGAGCAAGATACTGACCAGCAGGATAAGACGGGGCCACCAATCTCGTTTCACTTTTCCTCCGATGCACAGTGTTCTGCAGCCGTTCAGCTACCCTTGCGAAGGTTGCAAACAGCACTGGCAACGGAGCAATTTTCGGTGGACGAAGACATTCCCGGCTTGAAATCTGCTCACAAACCTTCGCAAGGGTTCCTGCCTCGATTATAACACATCTCTCAGTGGAGAACAACCGCCGGGCAATTTCGCCTTTCCCGAAACTTTATGGTATAATTGAGTACTATACCATACATCGAAGCAACACTCTGAAATCAGGGAGGACACAACTGTGAGAAAATTGGCTTTCCCGCTACTCGCCTGTCTGCTTATCGTCGCTTGCCGGGCCCAGCTCACCCCCACCCCCGTGGCTATGATCACGACGATACAGCCTACCTGGACCCCCACACTGGCCTCGTGGGATACGCCGGTTCCGCTGCCCAAGCATACTACCGCGCCAGGGGTTGCGCCTACTAAACCACCCGTACCTACAGCCACGGCGACATCCGTGGAGCCAACGCCGACCCCGGAACCGACAGCCACGCCACAATCCGCCGCCACGCCCACGCCAGCGGTACCTACCGCTACACCTACGCCAGCGGCACCCACCGCCACGCCGACGCCGCAGAAACCTACGCCTACCTCGCCACCGCCCACGGCGACCAAACCGCCGGCGCCCACCGCCACCCCGACGCCGGCTCCAGGTAACGTGCTCACCGGCGGCGACTTCGAAGGGGATTTCACGGACGAAGGAGTAGGCGCTGGATGGCATAGATTCTTCAATGGTGATGCCAGCTTCTTCTGGGCCCCCAACAACTGGCCCCCGGTTGTAGCCAGTGGTGCTCAGGCTCAGGGAATGACCATCGCTGACACGCCTAAGCCCGACCGCTACATCGGCATCTATCAGACGGTGTCCGTCGTGGCTGGTGCTTCTTATAAGCTGCAGCTGTCGGGGCTGATCCGCGTCTTGCACGCTAACCCGGGCAGTTACGACAACCAGATGCAATGGGGAGTTGACCAGAGCGGGGGCACAGACTGGACGGCTGTGACAGAGTGGAAGGGCCTGGGATGGGATGAGCAGGATATGGATGTTGAGCCGGCAATGGGACATCACACCGCTACCATCACCGCCCAGGGCAATAAATTGACCCTGTTCATCCGCGGCTGGGTCAAGTGGCCGAAAAGCCCCAACCGGGCGGAGTTTTACGTGGACAACGTGGGCCTGGTGGGTCCCAAACCCCGCTGATCCCTGCGCAGATACAAAACCGCCGGTACAAGCAGAAATCCACCCTGTCGGGGGTGGATTTCTTGTAAGTGTTCAGGAAGTAGGCCAGAAACCAGGTTTTTAGGCATCTCTCTTGGCGAAAAAACCTGGTTTCTTTGTCTCTGGGCTACCGCTTGATATTGTAGAACGCTTCCTGCCCGGCGTACACTGCCGTCTCCCCCAGCTCCTCCTCTATTCGCAGAAGCCGATTATACTTGGCTGTACGTTCTCCACGCGCCGGGGCACCGGTCTTGATCTGTCCCGTGTTCCAGGCCACCGCCAGGTCGGCGATGGTGGCATCCTCGGTCTCGCCGCTACGGTGGGAGACGACGACCGTCCATCCGGCGCGCTGCGCCATCTGAACCGCCTCGCTGGCCTGGCTCAGGCAGCCGATCTGGTTAACTTTGCACAGAAGCGAATTGCACGCTCTCTCTTTAATCGCCTTCTCCACACGCTGCACGTTGGTCACCAGCAGGTCGTCTCCCACGATCTGCACCCTATCGCCCACGCGCTGCATCAGCAACCGCCATGCTTTCCAGTCATCTTCGGCCAAGCCGTCCTCAAGAGATATGATGGGGTACTTGCCGAGCCAGTCCTCGTAGAAAGCCACCACCTGCTCCCCGCTCAATCGTTTACCCTCTTTCACCAGATGGTACGTCACCCCATCCTCGAAGAACTCGCTGGCAGCGGGGTCCAGGGCAATGTAGATGTCCTCGCCTGGCTTATACCCCGCCCGCTCGATGGCCTCCAGGATTAGCTCGACCGCCTCTTCGTTCGAGCCCAGGCTGGGCGCAAATCCACCCTCGTCGCCCACGGTGGTGCTGTAGCCTTTGTCCTTGAGCACCGCCTTGAGCGCGTGGTAGGTCTCCACGCCCCAGCGCAACGCCTCGCGGAAGCTGGGCGCGCCCACGGGCATGACCATGAATTCCTGCAAATCCGGGCCGCCCACAGCGTGCTTGCCACCGTTCAAAATGTTCATCATCGGCACGGGCAAGGTACGCGCCGCAACGCCGCCGACGTAACGATACAGCGGCAGGCCCACCGCCGCAGCCGCCGCTTTAGCCACGGCCAGGCTGACACCCAAAATGGCATTGGCCCCCAGCTTGCCTTTGTTCGGCGTGCCGTCCAACTCGATGAGGAAGGCATCAATCCCCGCCTGGTCGAGTGCATCCCAGCCTATCAACTCGTCGGCGATGAGTTCGTTCACGTTTTGAACTGCTTTGAGCACGCCCTTCCCGCCATAGCGAGCTTTGTCCCCGTCGCGGAGTTCCACGGCCTCGTGTATGCCGGTGCTGGCCCCGGAGGGCACCGCGGCCTGGCCCCACGCCCCGTTAGCCAGCACCACCTCTACCTCAACGGTAGGATTTCCTCGCGAATCGAGAATCTCGCGAGCGATAATTTCCTCAATGTAAGTCATCAGTTGCCTCCTCAATGAATGATACTACTTCTCGGCATTGGTCTTCGTTTTGGCCATAAGCTCAGACGGCGCATTGGAATAGGACGCGGATTCACGTAGATTGTCGCCGATAGAACAAAAATCAGCGTGAATCTGCGTTCATCTGCGTCCGTACCCTACTTCTCTAACCCCAACGCCTGATACAGCGCGTCGAAGTCGAAGCGCTCCTCCAGCATCTCCTGGAAACGCTGCACTTTCTTTTCCTGATGAAAGCGCGTCTTCCCAAAGTACTGCTCGATGATCTCCACCGCCGTCAGGGTGTCCTGTTTGACCAGGATCATGGGTACGCCCACTTCCTCGGCCCGGCCCAGGATGATCGGGCTGGGACGCAGGTTACCGGTCAGGATCAGGCATTTGGTCGAGGTCTCCAGGGCGGCAAGTTGAATGTCCGGCCGGTCGCCGCCGGTGATGACCGCCTTGTTCGGCTTGCGGCGGAAGTAGGTGAGCGCGCTGTCCACGCTCATCGCGCCGACCATCAGATATTCCACCAGTTCGTCGCCGTGCTCCGGACAGCAGAGTACCTCGCCGTTCAGGGCCTCTGTCAACTGACCCACGCTGATTGCAAGCAACAACCGCTCCTGGGGCAGGATGGCGAACACCTTAATCCCCCGCTTCTCCAGGTACGGCTTGACCACCTCCTGAACGAAGCGCATCAACTGGCGAGGCACGGTGTTGATCAACACTCCGAGCATCGAATCGCCCAGGCGAGTTTTGGCCGTGAGGATGTCGTCCATCAGTTGCATGTTGTTGCCGTACTTGACCACCACCAACTCCGGCGCATCCAGCAGTTTCGAGACGTTGGGAGTAGGCAGGTTCACGAGATAGCCCTCGCGCAGGCTGGCGCCCCCCTCCAGGATCACCACGTCCTTGTGCCGTGATACCTCGACGTAGGCCTCCTTGAGTTTGGCGACGAAATCGGTCGTCTCTTCGCCGGAGAGGATCGCTTCCACGATCTGGGGCGTCAAGCGGACTGGGGCAAGCAGATCACCGGGTTCTGCCAGATTAAACATCCGCTTGGCGAACTCGGCATCCTCGTCCACAACCTTTCCACACATATATCTGGCGATTGAGCTCAATGGTTTCATGTAGCCCACCGTGAAACCGTCGTGCATGAATCGTCGCCCCAGACCGATGCACACCGCGCTCTTGCCGGCGAAAGTCTCCGTCGAGGTCACGTATAACGTTACCATGATACCCATCCTCCTTGAACAATTCGCTTGTCGTCTGCCACTCTATTCCGACCGGGCGACCCGCCCGATTCTCAGCTCAGAACCAGCCGCATGTCCACGCCGACCACTCCCCGCCCCCTCTCATAGACGATCAGCGGGTTGATATCGAACTCGACAATCTCCGGGAATTCGGTGACGAGCTGCGACATGCGCAACAGTGTGTCTACAATGGCCTCCATGTCCGCCGGCGGCTCACCTCGTACCCCCCGCAGGAGTTGGATGGAGCGGATTTCGTTAATCATCTCTTTTGCTTCCCGGCGGGAGAAGGGTGCGACGCGGAAGGTCACGTCCTTCAGCGCCTCCACGTAGATACCGCCCAACCCGAACATCATCAGGGGGCCGAATTGCAGGTCACGGTTCATGCCTATGATAATCTCCCGCCCACCGGCGACCATCTCCTGCACCTGGCAGCCCCAGATTTGCGCGTCGGGCATGTAGCGGGTGGCCCGGTAGACGATGAGATCAAAGGCATCACGTACTTCGGTGGGATTGCGGATGCCCAGCTTGACGCCGCCGATGTCGGATTTGTGCAGGATGTCCGGCGAGGCGATCTTCATCACCACCGGGTATCCTATCTGGTCGGCGATTTTCACCGCCTCGTCGGCATTGGCCGCCAGTTCAGAAGCTGGAACGCGCACTCCGCAGGCCCGCAACACTGCTCGCGCCTCCGCGTCGCCAATTTCCAGCCGGCCATCGGCTTTTACCTGATCGAACACCTGGCGAATGGCATCACGATCAATGTCGAAGGTCTCCACCTGGAGCGATGGCTGCTCCAGCCAGCGACGATAGTGGAGCATCGCGCCCATGGCTGCTACCGCCCGCTCCGGCACCGGATAGTTGGGCACCTGGTACTGGTTGAGGATTTTCACTCCCTTGTCAGTAGTCGCCTGGCCCATAAAAGACCCGAAAATCGGCTTGTCGTACCTCCTGGAGAGCTCGCCTACCGCTCGTGCTGTCTCCTCGATCTGGGTCATCACCTGCGGAGTGAGGACGACGATCACTCCGCCCACGCCGCCGTCCTGGAGCACGGCTTCGATGGCCATCTTGTATCGGTCGGCCAGGGCGTCCCCCAACACGTCCACCGGGTTGATCACGCTGGCCGCGGCGGGCAAGTTCTCTCGCAAGTACTCCATCGTCTCCTGTCTCAGGGAAGCCAATTGCAGCCCGTTACGCTCGCAGGCATCGGTGGCCATGATGCCCGGCCCACCGGCGTTGGTGACGATG
>QMOE01000137.1 GCA_003648125.1 Chloroflexota bacterium | reverse complement strand
TGCGTGGTGCGTGATGCATAGCTATGGAGCCTGTCCGCCGCACATTTGGTAGTTGGCGTTGTGTTCCTCCTGTGTCACTGCAAAGAGGTGACTGCCGTCGTCCTCGATACAATTGGCGAGGAAGAAAAAGTAATCTGTCTCGGCCGGGTGCGCACTGGCCTGAATCGAGGCCAGGCCCGGACTGCAAATCGGCCCCGGCGGTAAACCCAGGTTGTGATAGGTGTTGTAAGGCGAGTCTACGTCCGTCGCCTCCAGCGTGAATTGGGGCCACCAGTCATCCGGCGTGCCCAGGCCGTACTGCACAGTAGGGCAAGCGCCGAGGAACCATCCCGCCTCCAGCCGGTTGAGGTAAACCCCGGCAATGACTGGCCGCTCAGCATCCAACACGGCCTCGCGCTCGACGATGGAAGCCAGGGTGATCAGTTCGTAAATGCTCAACCCCTGATCAGCCGCAGCAGACCACATCTCGGGGGACACTCGCGCATCAAACGTCTCCAGCATACGTCTCAAAATGTCAATCCCGGTGGGGTTTTCCGGCAGGCGATAGGTCTCAGGGAAGAGGAATCCCTCAAGCGTCGCCTCGGGGGGCAATGCGGTCAGAAAGTCAAAATCAATCTCCGCGTCGCGCCACCCAGTCGTCACCAACGTCAAAAACTCGCCCTGCGGAATGTCCGTCTGCTCCGCCACCTGGGCGGCGACCTGCTCCAAGCGCAGCCCTTCCTGGATCGTTATCGTCTGCTCCTGGCGCTGCCCGCGCTGCAACGCCTGGGCGATTTCTGGGATGGTCATCGTCTGACGTAGGGTAAACTCGCCAGCCTCAATGCCGGCATCCAGTTCGTGATACTGTGTGTAGCGGCGAAACAGTTCGGCGTCGGAGACAAATCCCTCTTGCTCCAGACGCGCGGCTATCCGGGCCACTGTCTCCCCTGTCTCGACGGTAAAGGAAACCGGCGTGTCGTCGTTTCCGGCCGGTTGTTCCAACTCGGCCGCCTTTGAATCGAGATAGAGGCCAATCACTACCTTATCGGGAGACGACAGGACAGGCAGGTCAATAGAGGCGTCTCCACCGCCGCCCAGAGTAGAGCGTTTTACGAACAGGTAAACGCTGCCGGCGGCGGCGGCGATGACGATGATGGTGATCACAAAGGCAATAATCCTACCGGCGTTTTTCAAAACTGTGCTCCTTCTACTCGTCGCTACGGCTATCCAGGTATCTCTGCAAAATCACAGCGGCTGCCACCGCGTCCAGGCCGGGCGTATTTTTCTTCTTGCGCCGATTCTGATGCAGTATCTCCTCCGCCTCTGCCGTCGTGAAACGCTCATCCCACGAGACGAGCGGGACGGGGAGATGGTCGGCCAGCGCAAGGGCGTAACGGGCAATACGGCGTGCCTGCGGCCCCTTTGTGCCATCCAGGCTGAGCGGCTGCCCGATCACGACCAGGCCCACGTCGTGCTCGGCCACGAGAGAGGCGATGGTGTTCAAGTCATCCTCCTTCGACTTGCGCACCAGCGTTCGTAACGGACGCGCCACAGTGCCAGTCGGGTCGCTGATGGCGATTCCAATACGTCGTTCACCGGGGTCTAACGCCAGCACACGCATATCTCATCTCGATTCAGCGGATGTCTTGCCAGGAGGGGGGATGATTACATCGGCGCTCGAAAGTTGCGGGGCAGTTCAAGCTCGCACCTCACATTGACAAGTTAGAATGCATGGCTCACTTGCTGGCTCTGCTGCGGCGCGACCTGCACGCTGATGCGCACCGGAAGTAACGGCATCCGCTCCAACCACTTGAGCCGCTCCGGCCACTCGGGCCAGAGCGCAATCTGCGGAGCCTCGGCCAGTGGGAGTTCGGTCTGCAATCGCTCGCTGGCTTCGGCCAGTCGCTGCCCACGGACGAGGGCCACCGCTGCGCCGGTATCAAGCGCGACAGAGGCGTAGCCGCGGGCAGTGACGAAAAAGGTGAACCAACCAGGGCCAATATCTTCCTCCGCCACATCGCCTAGTTCAAAGTGGGCATCCACCAACTCGTATCCCGGCGGCAGTCGCTGAGAGAGAGCGGCGTAAGCCAGCGCCTCGGCGTTGTCCACGTCCACCGCCAACCCCCTCACTTGCAACCGCATGTTCAGCCCCACCTCATTGGCTCGCTCGGTGATAAAGTGAGTGTATGCCTCTTTCGGCACTCCCACGACGAGCAACGACTGGCGGAGCAGAATCTCGCTAGGTTCCAGCAGGTCACCCATCTCTATGTACGCCTGATCGAGCAATTGTTCCCTCAACTCGTTCCGCGCCCGGTCATAGTCGGCCTGGGTAACGGAGCGCGCCTCCTCGAGTTCCGCGCCGGTGGTTGACTCTGGATTGGTCACCCGCACGGCGTAACCGACCACACCCTCCACCTGGTTGATTTGGAAGGCGCCCACGTTGCCGATGTTATCGTCCAGCGCTTCGACGGGCACGGTCGCCTGCCCGCCAGCGGGAACGGCGACGTCTGCGGTGGTGCGAAAGCGGATGGGGTAACTGGTGGAGGAAGTACGCACGATCGTACCGGCCGGTACGGTATAGTTCTGCGCCAGTAGATTGGTGAACAGAACCATGCCGGTTGCCCGGCCCGAAACAACGTTGATGGTGCCGGTCGTCTCGACCTCGGCATAGCCCTCGACCTCGATTCCAACCCGCCGCGCCGGGATGAGATGGAGCACGTGGTCTACCACGTCAACGTCGGGATCTACCGACACCGGCACGATGGTGACAAACTCGGTGCCATCTGGGATCAGCATCACCGCCCCGCTGGGCACGATGGCGTAAGCGCTTCCGGCGACGATCAAAAGCGCCAGCACGAAAACGGCAAGCCGAATCCCTAGCCTGGCCCAACTCAACCACGGGGCGCGGGGACGAGATGGGTGGGGACTCAGGTTGACCTCTTCCTTCCACCAGGGATTGGGCGGAGGCTTGACCTGCTCTGGCGGGCGGCCACGCCATACCTCTGCCGCCTGCGCCCTCTCGACGCTGGAAAAGGCCGGGAAGCCACACCCACGCGCCAACTGTCGCCGCTCCATGTCGCGGGAGACGATGGCAATCTCTTGCTGTCGCTGCTCGGCCTCGCGCCGTAAAAGGTCAAAATCCAAATCACGGGAGAGGAAACGCATGTCCCACGGCAAGACGAGCGCCACGCGTCCTCTACCCAGCTGGTCTAGCCGATGCCGGATAGAAGCCAGGTCATCCTGGGTTTGCAGTTCTACGACTGAGCAAGTTCCAAATCCCATGGCGAATGTACGAATGGCGGCAGGGTTTACGCCTCGCGCGCCAACATCTCCTCCAGCACGTGGGAAGCCTGACGCAGCGCGTCGTCGAGCCGGCTAGCGTCGCGACCACCTGCCTGGGCCAGGGTAGGCCGTCCGCCCCCACCGCCGCCCACGATGCGCGCCATATCGCGCACCAGCTTGGCCGCATCGGCGCCGCGCTTCACCAGGTCGGGCGTGACGGCCACGACAAAGGCCGGGCGCTCCCCCAGCACCGTGCCGAGAGCGACCACGCCGGAGCCGAGCCGGTCGCGGAACCAGTCGGTCATCTCGCGCAGCACCTCTATGCTGGGCGCGGCCACGCGGGCGCTCAACAGCGACGCTCCGGCCACTGTTTGGACCTGGCCCAGCAACGTTTCAAACTCGCGGCGGGCCAACTGCTCCTGAAGGTGCACCACCTCCTTGCGGCTTGACTGTAGCTCGTCCAGCAACCCCAGCGATTTGCGATCCACCTCGTCCGGAGAGACACCCAGGTAAGCACCTGCGCGCCGGAGGACGGATAGTTGACGCTCGACCAGGTCCACCGCCCCACGGCCGGTCACTGCTTCGATGCGGCGCACCCCTGCCCCTATCCCTCCCTCAGAGACGATGTGAAACATGCCAATCTCGCCCGTCTCGTTCACGTGAGTGCCGCCGCACAATTCCTGGCTGAACGGCTCTCCCGGCCATCCAACGCGCACGACCCGCACCACATCGCCGTACTTTTCGCCGAAAAGCGCAATGACCCCCTCGTTCACAGCCTGGCGATATCTCTCCTCGGTGATCTCTAGCGGGTAGTTGATCAGAATAGCGTCGTTGACGGAGCGGGTCACAGTGTCTATCTCATCCTCGGTCAACATGGCCGGGTGGGTAAAGTCAAAGCGCAGCCGGTCGGGCGTGACCAACGATCCGGCCTGCTGCACGTGTTCGCCCAGGACGTAGCGCAGCTCGCTGTGCAGCAGATGGGTGGCCGTGTGATTGCGGGCGATATCCAGCCGCCGGGCATAGTCCACGATGGCCCAGGCGGTGTCGCCGATTCGCGGCCGGCCCCGCTTGACCACGCCAGCGTGGACGATCAACCCAGGGATCGGGCGGAGTGCTTCTTGTACCTCGATCTCCCAGTCCGGTTCGTCCTCTCCCGGCGGGTAGGAGGCGATGAAACCAGCATCAGAGACCTGGCCGCCGGACTCGACGTAGAAACAGGTCGCCGGCAGCACCACCTCGACCCGATCCCCTTCCTTGACCGACTTGACCGGCTCTCCATCGAGCAGGATTGCCGCGACGGTGGTTTCCAGTTCGGTGGTCGTGTAGGGATCGTGCTTGACGCCGTCCTCCTCAAGGAGGCTTAACTCTTGCAGGCCTTGGAGGGCTTTTTTATAGCGCTCCAGTGTCTCTTCGTCGGGAGCCTCGAATGTATCCGCCTGCCGGGCGCGTTGGCGTTGTTCTTCGAGCGCCACCTGGTAGCCGGCCTCGTCAACGCCCAGGCCCTGTTCTGCGGCCACATCGCGCGTGATTTCCAGCGGCAGGCCAAACGTATCGTAGAGGCGAAAGGCCGCGTCGCCGGGCAGGGTCTGTGTGCCTGCTGCCTTCAGCCCGGCTAGAACCTGGTCCAATCGGGCCAGGCCCAGGTCCAGCGTGCGCAGGAAGCGTTCTTCCTCCTGGGTGATCGTGGTGAGAATGAACTGGCGGCGGTGTACCAGTTCGGGAAATTGATCTCCCATAATCTCGATCACGGTCTTGGCGACCTCGGCCAGGAAGGGCTGAGTGAAACCTAGTTTGCGTCCAAAGCGGGCCGCGCGGCGCAGGATCATACGCAGCACATAGTTGCGCCCTTCGTTGCCGGGAATCACGCCGTCGCCGGTGAGGAATGTCACCGCCCGGCCGTGGTCAGCGATGACACGGTAGGCGATGATGTTTTCCTCCACCTGGGCGTCGGTGTGGCCCGCCATCTCTTGTACGCGCCGGATGATGGGGGTGAACAGATCGGTCTTGTAGTTAGAGTCCACCCCCTGGAGTACGGCGACTAGACGTTCAAACCCCATCCCTGTGTCCACGTGCTTGGCCGGTAGAGGGTGCAGGTCGCCAGAGATGTCTTTGTTGTATTGGATAAAGACCAGGTTCCACAGCTCGATGAAGCGGTCACAATCACCATTGACCCGGCAGACGTGCCCCGGCTCTCCCTGGCGGTCACAAGCCTCGATCCCTCTATCGTAGTGAATCTCGCTGCACGGACCGCAGGGGCCTGTATCGGCCATTTCCCAAAAGTTTTCCTTGCGCCCGTCGTAAAGGATGTGATCGGGAGAGATGCCCGTCTCCGAGCGCCAGGATTCGGCTGCCTCCTCGTCGGCCTCCAATTCGCCGAGTTCATCCTTAAAGACGGTGGCCCACAAACGCTCCTGAGGCAGTTCCAAGACCTGGGTCAAAAACTCCCAGGCCCAGCCGATGGCCTCTTTCTTGTAATAATCGCCAAAGGACCAGTTGCCCAGCATCTCGAAGAAGGTGTGATGAGTACCATCGCGTCCCACGTCCTCCAGGTCATTGTGCTTGCCGGAGACACGCATACATTTTTGCGTGTCGGTGGCGCGGTCATAGTCCCGGCTGCCCAGATCCAAGAAGACGTCCTTGAACTGGTTCATCCCGGCGTTGGTGAACAGCAGCGAGGGGTCATCCACTGGCACCAGGCTGGCGCTGGGTACGATTGTGTGGTCTTTGCTGGCAAAGAAATCGAGAAAACTTGAGCGTGTTTGGGCGCTGGTCAATTTTTTCATCACATCTCTCTTCATGTCTATAGGTTGGGCGGTATTGTAGCCGGAAGGGGTGAAACTGTCAACTATGGCGTTGTACGGGTAGCCACGGAAGGGCGAGGCAGTGTCTCGCCCCTCCTCAGCGGGGGATACCCGCCATGCGCGTCAACCTAACGTTTGAACGAGCAGAAAGCGCTGGTCGAGTAGCGCCCAAAGGGCGCATATCAAGACCAAGCGGCTTGGACGAGAACCGCTCCCTTCACTTCGACAGGCTCAGTACAAGGGTTTCGATACGCCTTCGGCTACTCAACCAGCGGTCGCTAGCCTTAGGTTGACGCGCATGGGGATACCCGCGCTCCCAGGCAAGATCCACTACCAGGTATAAAAATTCGACGCACCCCTCGGCGGACAAGGGTAACTTGCCTGCTTATCTCAGCTAGTGTATACTAACGAATGAGAATTAAATAACTTTCCCGTTTCATAAATGATTTGAGTGTGGCTAAAAACTGTAGAAGCGAGCATTATGCTACCTCCTGCAACGCAATGGTTTCGGACGGTGGCGAGACATCCGAGTAGTCT
>QMOE01000136.1 GCA_003648125.1 Chloroflexota bacterium | reverse complement strand
TCATGATCGGCGGCGCACCGGTAACGGCGGCCTTTGCCGAAGAGATCGGAGCCGACGCCTATGCACCCGACGCGGCCAGTGCCGTAGATGTGGCGCGAGAGTTGGTTGGATAGCAAAAAGCCGGTTTTGTAGCTCCGCTTACAGAGAAACGCGGATTTTTCCCAGGAGAGGTACGATGGCTAAGAAACGCCGTGTCCCAATCAAAGGTCTAGCAGGGGGTCAGTACAAGCCGCTGACCGACGACCAGGTACAACGCATCCATGGGGCAGCGTTGAGCATCTTGGCACGGACCGGTGTCTCGGTCGAAGAGCGAGAGGCGCTGCGGCTGTTCGAAGAAGCTGGCGCGTCTGTGGATCGTGATACCTCGCGTGTGCGGCTGCCTCGATCTCTGGTCGAGGATGCTGTGGACTGGGCGCCCTCGCGCGTGGTGCTTGCGGGGCGCGATCCTCAATGGGACCTGGAACTGGAAGGCGCAAAGGTGCACATCGGCACGGGCGGCGCGGCGTTGACTGTGTTGGACATGGAAACCGATCAGCCACGCATGGCTGTTCTGCGCGACGTGGCCGAGTTGGCCCGCCTGGTGGACGCTCTCGACAACGTTCACTTTTACCTGGTGCCGGTCTATCCCACGGATATGGGCAAGGATGAGGTAGACGTCAACACGTACTATGTCAGCCTGGCCAATACCACCAAACATGTCCAGTCCGGCGTCTACAGCGTGCAGGGCATCCGCGACACTGTGGAGATGTGCGAACGCATTGCCGGCGGCGCAGAAGCCTTGCGCGAGCGCCCCATCATCTCTTTCATCACCAGTTGGATGGTCAGCCCGCTCAAGTTCGCCACAGACGTCACCACGCTGCTGATTGAGACCTGTCGCCAGCGCATCCCAGTGGTACTCTCGGCCGCGCCGATGGCTGGGTCCACCGCGCCGGTGACCCTGGCCGGGATGCTGGCGCAACTCACCGCCGAGCAGTTGGCCGGGGTGGTTCTGACCCAGTTGGCTCAACGGGGCGCGCCGCTTTTGATCGGCCCGATCCCAGCGACAGCGGATATGAAGACCGGCCGTTACCTGGGCGGGGCAGCCGAGTTTGGACTGGCGAACGGGGCAATGGCCCAGATGGCGCATTTCTATCATCTACCTATTTACAACTCGGCCGGTATGACCGATGCCAAAACCCCCGACATCCAGGCCGGTTTTGAGAAGGGGATGAGCGCAGTGCTGGCAGCCCTGGCCGGAAGCAACTTTATCCATCACGCGGCGGGGATGCTGGAAAATATGAGCACCGTCGCAGCGGAACAGTTTGTCATTGACAACGATATCCTCGGCATGGCGATGCGGGTGGTGCAGGGCATTGAGGTGAATGACGAAACGCTAGGCCTGGACGTGATTGACGAGGTTGGTCCAGGCGGTCATTACCTGATGGCCGATCATACGATCCGGCATATGCGCTCCGAGTTTTACTACCCCTCAGCGGTGGTGGATCGGCAAGGTCGGGATATGTGGCAAGCGGGCGGTGGCCTGGACGCGCGGGATCGAGCCAAGCAGATCGCCCGCGATATTCTGAAGGACCATCAGCCAAAACCACTCGACCCAGAAATCGAGGAATGGATCCGCGGACGTTTCAAATTACACATTTGAAACGTAGCGCCAATCCACACATCACGCATTTTGTCAAGGAGTTCACTAGTGACCGAACAAATTTCTGTCGAAACTCTACATCCTACCATACAGATGTTGTCTGATGAACAAATTTTGACGATTCACCACACCAGCCTGGATATCCTTTCACGCACAGGCATCGTGATGAAGAACGAGACTGCTCGCCAGTTGCTTCTCGACGCCGGAGCTTGGGAATCCAAGGGGCGAATCAAGATCCCCGAGTACCTGGTGACAGATGCCATCGCCTCGGCGCCATCGCGCATCCCAATGTACAACCGGCTGGGCGAGTTGACGATGCCTCTCGAAGCCGCAAAAGTCTTTTTCGGCCCTGGCTCCGATTGCATCTTTACCATTGACGTGGACACGGGTGAACGGCGCAAGGCTACAATAGAGGACATTCAGCGTATCGCGCACCTGTGCGACGGCCTCGACCAGATGGATTTCATCATGTCTATGGGCAATCCCTCGGACGCACCTCCACTAGACATTTACATCCACGAGTTCGTCAGCATGATTCGTGGCTCGGTCAAGCCCAACGTCTACACGGCCAACAACCGAGAGGACATGGAAGACATCTACCGTATCGCATGCGCGGTGGCCGGGGGCGAGACCGAGCTGCGCGAAAAACCCTTTATGATGCTCTACGCCGAGTCAATCTCGCCGCTGCTCTACCCTGACGAATCAGTGGACAAGCTGCTGTTCTGTGCCGAGAAAGGCATCCCCGTCGCCTATCCACCATCCCCGAACACCGGCGGCGGCGGGCCGATCACGCTGGCCGGGGCGCTGGCCTTGGGCAATGCCGAGTGCCTGGTTGGGCTGGTGCTCACCCAGTTGGTGCGCCGAGGCACGCCCTTTCTGTACGGTATGAACATCGCTACCCTGGATATGAAATCAGCCATCGTCAGCTATGGTGCTCCCGAGTGGCCCACAAGCATGGCGGCCTGGTGTGACCTCGCCCGCCATTATGACCTGCCAACCTGGGGGGCTGCCGGAGCGACCGATAGCAAGGTAGTGGATGCCCAGGCCGGTATCGAGGCGTCAATTTCGATTATGGCCGCTTTCTTGACCCGCTGCAACCTGGTTCACGACGTAGGGTACATCGAATACGGCACCACATCGTCAATGGAGATGCTGGTCATCGCCGACGAGATCATCCGCGATGCGCGTTTCGTCATGGGCGGCATGGAAGTCAGCAAGCGGACGCTGGCCCGCGAAGCGATCCACCGGGCCAAGCCCGGCGGCGGCTTTTTGGCCGACGATCACACGTTGGACAACTGGAAGTGGGCGCAGTGGCGGCCAGAGTTGATTGACCGGATGCGCTATGACCGCTGGGTGAAGAAGGGCAGCCAAGATATGCCAGCTCGAGCCAACGAGCGGGCGCGCCAAATCCTGGAGGAACACGAGGTGCCACCCTTGCCGGAGGCGGCGGAAAAGGTAATCACTCGAGTGTTAAAGAAGCGCGAGTCCCGTAGAGAATAATACGCAACCTGGACTGACGAGAGACATAAGGAAGGTGTATGGCAAGTGTAGCACAAACGATTTGCTCTACGAGTGAGCCATCTCGAAAAAAGGAGGGATTATGACAACGGATGTAACACAAATGGGAAGACGAAACGGTCTCTGGCGTGAGATGCTGGATGGATGGGTAAAGGCCCTGACCGAACCCAGCCTGGATGCTTTCCGTGCTCAAAAGGGACGAGCCGATCCGCTCAAGACAGTGATAGGAGTGGGCCTCCTGGGTCTGGTGATTGGGTTGTGGGCCGTGGTCGCCGGGCCAGCCTCCCTGGCTACCAGACCAGATGCTATATGGGTGGATCTATTACGGATCATCTTTTTCACCGAGGCTGATTTCTTTATCATCAGCCTGATCCTGTTCTTCATCGCCCAGGGGTTTGGCGGGGAAGGCAGTCTTATCCAGCAGAGTTACCTGTTGTCTCTCGTCGTCGCGCCCCTGGGCATGGTCGTGACTGCCTTCCTCTTCGTAGGCGATAAATTGGGGCTGACATTGGCGGCCATTCTGAACCCCTTAAGCCCCATAGGGATCGTGAGTATCTTTATCATCTTGTTCAGTCTCTATGGGCTTCTTTTGTTGTTTTTCGCCCTGCAGGCGGCGCACGAGATACAGTCCAGCGCGGTCTTTTACACCGTGGGCGCACCAGTGGTCGTGTGGGGCATCCTGCGGGTCGCCTCTATGTTCGTTGCCCAGGAGGAGAACCTCATCACCACTGAATGGGGCTTCATCGCCGGGCAGTGGGAGAAGGGAACTTTGCAGGAATTGCTATTGGGCCACCTTTGGCTGGTCGCATTCTCCGTCGTTATTGCGGTTGTGCTGGGTGTGGTGATGGGTGTGTTCATTACCTGGCCTTCGCGGCACCCGAGACTCTCCCACGTGGTCGTTCTGATTCCGCTGGCCCTGTTCCTGCTACTTTGGGCCGCCTCATCGGGTCTGATGGGGGAAGCGATGGGCGATTCGGTCATGACAACGGTGAAAGGCTGGGATCGGTCACTTATGAGAGTAGAGGGCTTTTTTGCAGCGCCGTGCGATATCGTGGGCGCTGTCGTCTCCAAGCCGGTCGCGGTAGGCATGATCGGAGCGGCGTTCACAATCATCCTGTATGCCTTGTTCCTGACCGGTGAAGCGGCCAGCGACCTCACTCTCTACATCCTGGGGATCATCCTGACTATCCCCAGCGTGGCGCTGTTCGGCGCGATGATTGGGACGCTGGGCACCGGCCCTTTCAACGCGGCCTTTGCCCTCATCTTGTACTCCCAACTGCCCATCGTGCGCAATACCTACACCGGCATCAAGGCAGTAGCGCCGGAGGTCACCGAAGCGGGACGTGGGATGGGCATGACCGAGTGGCAACTGTTGCTCAAGGTCAAGTTGCCCATGGCGGTCCCGGTCATCATGACCGGGGTGCGCGTGGCGATCGTCATGCTGGTTGGAATCACGTCCATCGCCGCTTACATCGGCAACGATACGCTAGGCAAGTACATCTTTGATGGCATGAATCGGGCCCAGCCGAAGCGGTACATCGCTGGCGCGATCCTGGTGGCTACCCTGGCCCTGGCGGTAGACTACTTCCTGGGTTGGCTGCAGAACGTGTTGACCCCAGAGGGGCTAAAGGGTAGACGAGAGGCAGCATAATGTGCAAAGTCAAGGAGGACAAAAATGATAAAGTTTGAAAATGTGACCAAGATGTATCCCGGAACGTCATCCCCAGCGGTAGATAACCTATCGTTCACTGTTCCTACGGGAGAGATATGCACCATCGTTGGCCCTTCCGGCTGTGGCAAAACCACGACGATGAAAATGGTCAACCGGTTGATCGAACCGACCGGGGGGGACATCTACGTGCTAGATGAGCGGGGCGAGACGCGGAACGTGCTCGAGATGGACCCCATCCTACTGCGGCGCAGCATCGGCTACATCATTCAGCAGATCGGGCTTTTCCCCCATCGCACCATCCTGGAGAACATTGGCACAGTGCCTCAGATGATGGGATGGGACGAGGCGCGCATCCGCAGCCGGGCGGGGGAATTGGTCGAAATGATGAATATGCCACTCGAGTTCCTTGACCGCTACCCCCACGAGCTATCGGGCGGGCAGCGGCAGCGCATCGGCGTGGCCCGAGGTATGGCCGTTGACCCGCCGGTGATGTTGATGGACGAGCCTTTCGGAGCCATTGACCCCATCAACCGTAACACACTGCAGAACGAGTTCCTGCGCTTGCAGCAAGAGATCAAAAAGACGGTACTATTTGTCACCCACGACATAGACGAAGCGATCAAGATGGGGGACAAAATCTGCATCCTCAACGTAGGTGGTCTCCTGGAGCAGTTCGATTCGCCGGCTAATATCCTGGCCCATCCGGCCAACAAATTCGTGGAGGACTTTGTCGGGGCCGACCGGGCCCTCAAGCGGCTCAACCTGGTGCGGGTGGACGAAGTGATGGACGCGCACCCCGCCTTGCTTCAGGCCACGCAGAGCGTGGAGCAGGCCGTGGGCTTTATGCACGAGCAGGGGAGAAAATTCCTCTACGTGATCGACGCCGACCGGACATTGAAAGGATACGTCAGGCTCAGAGACCTGAAAGGCAAGACCGGCTGGGTGGACGAATTCGTGGAGCCGGCGGCGACGGCCATCCGCGTGGGCACCAACCTGAAGGACGCTTTGTCGGAGATGCTGGTGGTTGACTATGCCAACGTCTGCGTGGTAGACGCCCAGAACCGCGTGCGAGGATTGGTCAATACCGAGATGATCCACGAGGCTGTCGTCGAGAGTTCGGCAGCCATTGGTGAGGTAGGGAAGGAGCAAGCCAATGAAAGAGAAGGTTAGCCTTTGGCAACGCTTTAGTCGCCTTACCTTCCATGACTTGCTGGGCTGGACGGTGATTCCGGTTCTTTTGGTCATCGTTGTGATCCTCGTCTACAACCAACTGCTGTTACCGATCGAACCGGGGAGCATGGAAGCGAACATGATGGGCAGTTGGGAGATTGGTTTCGGGAGCGTCACGGGTGCTGGCGTAGAGCACTTGCGCCTCATCCTTATATCCACCGGATTAGCCATTGCTGCCGCCGTGCCAGCCGGCATCTTGATCACTCGGCGGGGGTTCCGCGACTTTTCGGGCCTCATTCTGGGCGTGGCCAACATTGGCCAGTCGGTGCCCAGCATCGCTATCTTGGCTGTCTTTATGGGCATCCTGGGCATAGGTGCCAAGACGGCCATCTTTGCTCTCTGGCTGTACGCTCTGCTACCCATCGTGCGCAACACGGCCACAGGGATCGAGGAGGTGGATCCCAACATCATCGAAGCGGCCACAGGTATGGGCATGACCAGCCGCCAGATTCTGCTACAGATCGAGCTGCCGTTGGCCTTCCCGGTCATGTTCGCTGGTATGCGCACGGCGGCCGTGATCAACGTTGGCACGGCTGCGCTGGGCG
>QMOE01000135.1 GCA_003648125.1 Chloroflexota bacterium | reverse complement strand
GTGGCGCACAAACAGTAGGGGCGGGCCTCGCGTCCGCCCTCGTGGGGCGACCGCAAGGGATCGTGGGGCGACCGCAAGGGATCGCCCCTACAATCCGCGCGGGATGACGAGAATGGGGTGGCGCACAAACAGTAGGGGCGGGCCTCGCGTCCGCCCTCGTGGGGCGACCGCAAGGGATCGCGGAGCGACCCACGCGGGATGACGAGAATGGGGTGGCGCACAAACAGTAGGGGCGGGCCTCGCGTCCGCCCTCGCAGGGCAACCGCAAAGGATCGTGGGGCGACCGCAAGGGATCGCCCCTACAATCCGCGCGGGATAATTTTACGAACAAAAAAGGAGAACAGACACAATGACAGACCAACGAGTTGATAAACTGGCCGGCGTATTAGTCAACTATTCAGTCGCAGTACAGCCGGGCGACAAAGTGATGATACGAGGAGATGCGCTGGCCGAACCGCTGCTCAAGGCGGTCTACGCCGAGGTGTTGCAGGCGGGCGGGCATCCATTGATGATACCCTCCCTGCCCGGCACAGAGGAGTTGTTCTTCCGTTACGCTTCGGACGAGCAGTTGCAGCACGTTCTTGAGCCGTTCAAGTTGATGATAGAGACGTATGACGTCAGTATCGGGATCAGGGGCGCGGGGAATACAAAGTCATTGAGCAACGTGGATCCGGCCAAAATGGTACTGCGCAGCCAGTCTCAGGCAGAGCTGATGAAAACCTATATGCAACGCTCCGCCGCCGGCGATCTGCGCTGGGTGGCTACGTTGTTCCCCACCAACGCCTACGCCCAGGATGCCGAGATGAGCTTGAGCGAGTACGAGAATTTTGTCTACGGCGCTTGCATGCCGGATATGGACGATCCGGTGGGATACTGGCATCGCTTTTCGGCCTGGCAGCAAAAGATCGTGGATTGGCTCGAGGGCAAGGAGCGGGTTCACGTCATCGGGCCAGAGACCGATCTGCGACTGAGCATCGCCGGACGCACCTTTATCAACAGCGACGGCAAGCACAACATGCCCAGCGGCGAGGTTTTTACCGGCCCGGTGGAGGATAGCGTCGAGGGGCACGTCCACTTTTCCTACCCGGCCATCTACCGGGGACGCGAGGTGACGGGCGCGCGGCTATGGTTCGAGAACGGCAAAGTGGTCAAAGCGACCGCCGACAAGAACGAGGACTTTATGCTCCAGACGCTCGATACCGACGCCGGCTCGCGCTACCTGGGCGAGTTCGCCATCGGCACCAATAAAGGCATCACCCAATTCACGAGCCAGATTCTGTTCGACGAGAAAATCGGCGGCAGTTTTCACATGGCGGTCGGCGCGGGCTATCCCGAGACCGGCAGCAAGAACGAGTCGGCCATCCACTGGGACATGATCTGCGACTTGCGCGACGGGGGCGAGATTTGGGTGGACGACGAGTTGTTGTACCAGAACGGCGAGTTTGTGGTCGAGTTCTGAGACGTGAAACGTAATGGCGTGAGGCTGCGGATCACGTTCTCTAAAGACGGGCCGCTGGCCTATACTTCGCATTTGGATCTGATGCGGGCGTGGGAGCGAGCCTTGCGGCGGGCAGGCGTGCCGCTGGCCTATTCTCAGGGCTTTAACCCCCGGCCTCGCTTGCAACTGGCGGCGGCCTTGCCGTTGGGCCACACCGGCACGGCCGAGTTGTTGGACGTCCGGCTAGAGAGGCCGGTGACGGTGGCGAGTTTCGCCCGGACAATATCGCCGGTGTTGCCCGCTGGACTGGCGATCAGTCAAGTGCGCCAGGTGTCGTTGAAAGAGCCATCGCTGCCGACGCAGGTCGTGGCGGCCGAGTACCAGGTCGCAGTGGAATGGAACGAATCGGTGGAGCAGATTGAGGCGCGCATCGAGCGGCTACTGGCGGCAACCAAATTGCCACGCGAGCGACGCGGCAAGCAATACGACCTGCGACCGCTGGTCGAGCGATTGTGGTTGGAGGGGCGGGAGGCCGGGGGCGAGGCAGCGCTGGGGATGCAACTGGCAGCCCGCGAGGGAGCCACCGGCCGCCCCGAAGCGGTGTTGGACGCGCTGGGGATGGGGGATGCGTTTGCCCGCTACCAGCGGCGGCGGCTGATGATGGTCACTGCATTGGATGATGAGCAACGCCACGCTTGACTCTCCCCACGTTTTCCACTATACTGGAAAGTAACTGGTAGTGTGAACAGGGCCTTCGTTGGAGAGTGACTATGAACCAGGAGAAAGAAAACCAAGTGCGAGAATATCGTGCTCCCTATACAACCACCGCTGAGACAGCGGTTGAGGAGCATATACCCGGGCCGCTGATAGCCACATTGTCTCCCCTCAGCCCCCGAGTACGACAGGTAGTGCAGATCATCCAGGAATTCAAGTTTCAGGAACGAGACCAGTTCTTTCGCTTGCTTCCTACCCTTCTGAACATTTCCTCGGAAGACTACGGCTGGCTGAAGATAGCCGAATCGGCCTTCGAGTTCTGGGACAACGAGGAGGATGCTATCTATGACCAGTTGTAAGCAGGGTGACGTCATTCTGGTACCATTCCCGTTCACTGACCTGACAACGGTCAAACAACGTCCGGCTTTGGTGCTTTCAGCGGACTGGTTTAATGCCTCCCGCGACGATTGCGTCGCAGCCGCTATCACGTCGCAGATTCCGTCTGATCTTTAGCCTGACGAGTATCGGCTGTCCGCAAGTGATTTGCTGGCAGGAGGGTTGCCAAAACCATCGCTGGTTAGATCAGGCAAGTTGTTCACTATGTCCAAGAGATTGCTTCGCAAACAACTGGGAACACTTCCAGAGGCCACTATGGCAGTTATCATCAAACAGATGGAGCAGGTATTCCACGAGCGATAAGACAACGCACGAGGAAGCCCCCGCCTGGGTGGTAAAGATACATCCTATTTGTGAGACGGCTGGCTCGGAGGGCGAACTGTAGAGCGGGTTTCTAACCCACCATGCGGCGGCAGGTTGAAAACCCGACCTACTCCGCTATCTCCGGCAAGGTCAGTGTGACACGGGTATACGCCCCCGGCGCGCTTTCCAGCGCCAGCGTCCCGCCGACGACGGCCATCATCGTGCTGTGCAGGGCCAATCCCTGACCACCGCCTTTGTCCGGCTCCCGCACGGTCGCCAGCCCGACGCCGTCATCCTCGATGGTGATTCTTAACCCTGCACGCCACGCTACCCCGACGCGGAGGTTCAGCGGGCGGGCCGGGTCGGCGCCGCGCCCGTGGCGCGCCCCATTGCGGATGGCCTCACGGGCGGCGTAAAAGAGCACCTCGGCCGTCAGCGGGGAGATGGCCCGCGCTCTCCGTTCCGCCTCCGGTTCGACCTCCCACGTCACGCTCTCAAAGCCAGCCCCCAGTTCATCCGCCACGATTTGCCGCAGCGCGCCGACCAGCCCCAGGCGCGCCACCTCCGGTGTGACCGTGGTAGGTATCTCGCGCAACAGGTCGGCGGTCTGGCGATAGGCGTCCACCAGCAGCGAGGCAGCCTCCGACGATGCTCCGCCACAGTCGTTGTTCAAGGTCAAAATCGCCGCGTGCAGGCGCGGCAGGACCTCGTCGTGCAGCGCGCGGCGGACTCGCCGGTCGAGCACCTGACTTTGGGCCAACCGCTGGCGCTGTAACATCATCAGCCGGCGGGCCATCTCGGCGCTGGCGCGGATGTCAATCAGTCGCTCGCCGGTAGTACGGGCAATCTCGATCTCTTCCTGAGTGTAAAGCCCCCCGTCCTGTTTCTCGCCCAGCAACAGAGTGCCGATCAACCCGCGCTCGCTCCACAACGGCACGGCCCACGTCGCACCGGCGTAACTAGCCGGGTCGAGGGGCACGCACATCGTCTGCGGCGAATCGAACAGAGAAGCCAGGTCTGGCGGGAAAAACCCGATTTCCCGAACAGGGTCGGGATAAACCAGCGGCGGCCCGGTCAGCGGGGAGAGCTGCCCCAGGGCGATCAGGTAAGCGGAGCGCGTTCCCAGTACATCTTTGCACAGCGCGCGGAAGGGGGTCTCGGCGTCAATCTCGCCGATATTTGCGGGAGTCAGCAAGCGCTCGTACAACCGCTGACTGGCGACAAAGGGGCGCAGGTGCGTGATGTACCGTTCGCGCTCGGCGTAGGAGCGCCAGGCGAGCAGGGCGTAAAAAGTCACCATCAACAGGGTGGTCAGCAGCAGGATGTAAAGCGGGCGCAACTGGGACGCCAAACCCCAACCCATCACTGTGCTGTATCCCACGGCCAGGATGATGACCCGCCGCCAATGGTGAAGCAGTCCACGCCGGGGGAGCGTCTTGCCAGTAAAGACCTCGTAAGAGACAATGGCTTGCCCCAACAGGACGACGGCGGCGGCAATGAGGGCCGAGATAGCCAGATCGAACCAGGCAACGGTGAGCGCCATTTGTATGGAGACGCGCGGGGTTGCACAGTGGCGGGCATTCAGCACGATCCACAGCATGACCCACGCCACCAACAGGCTGACCAGGAACAACGCGACGGAAGCGGTCACCAGCCACGGGCGGGCGCGGCGGCGGGCCAGGTCGCCCATCACGCGGGCCGATGGGCCAGGCCGGCGCAGTGTGTCCAGCGAAAGGGTGATGCAGAGCAGGATATAGGCCGGATAGGCCAGGATCAACAACGGGACGCCGCCCAGCGACGGCGTAGCCGACAATTTTAGCTGCGCCACCTGCAAGTAGGAGGGGAGCGGGTTGGCAAAGAGAAGCAGCCCGACGAGCGCGGCGGCCAGCAGCGCGCTGAGCGCGAGCCAGGGCCGCTGGCGGCGGTGCAAACGTGAGCGCCTATCGTCCCAAAAGCCCGCGTACCACAGCATGACGGCGTACCAGGCAAACGGCAGGACGACGACGGGAACCCAGCCCACGTGCCACCAGACGTCCATCCCACGACTTACATAGTATAGCCCATAGCCCAAGAGGACCGAGTGACTGATGAAGAAAAATCCGCCCATCAGCATCCCGCCACCGGCTATCCAGATGCCCCAGGTGCGGTGTTCAGCGTTCAGGAGCACCGTCAAACCCAACCAGAGCAGCAGGATGATGTTGAGCAGAGAGACGGCCATGATGGCCCAGTCGAGGAAAAAGTAGCCGGTCATATAGCTTATCCCGCGCCGGGCCGCTCTAGCACGATGACACGGCGCACATAGTTACGGGCGAGCCAGAGCGGGATGATGCCAAAGATGCCAAAGGAGCAATCGGCCAGTCGCCAAAAGAAGGGAATCCCCCGCATCGGGCCAAAAATCATCGCCATGGGAATCACCAGGACGCAGGCGATCATCCCGGTCTCGATGACCCAGATATTTTTGACCGGGTCTCGCAGCGGGCCGATGAAAAAGATGGCGATGACAATATGACCAAAGGCGAGCCAGTCCGTCCCGTAAAAGATAAAGGGCTGCTCCTGTTTCATCTCGGCGATGCCCCGCTGGACGAGCGCGACCCAGTGCGCCAGCGCCGGCCATAGACGCCCGACCAGCGTCTCTGCGCCGACGGTAATTCGCAGGAGGTCGCTCTCCAACTTGAGCGGCACGGCGGTCAACCCGCTGACGACAAGCGAGACGAAAAAGAACAGCAGTAGATAGCGGATTCGCTTTCTGAGCATTTGAGCCTGCACGTCAATCCTCCTGTTTGTCCATCTCCAAAAGCACCCACTCACCTCGCCGGTTCGCCGCCCTCGGCGCGCCATCGCTATCCCACACGATGAGTTGGCGGCGGTGATAGATGATAGCGGCCCGCGTGCGGGCTATCTTTCTTTCCGTCGGCGTGCCATCCAGGCCCCAGGCGGCATAGATCTGCCCATTGGCGCGGCTGACGGCGCGTTTATCGTGAAAACCCAGCCGCGCGGCGATCTGCCCGTTGGTCATCCCTCGCGCCAGCAGCGCGACCACCTCCCGCTCGTTCTGTTCCAACAACGACAGTGGATCGTACTCATCCTTGTGGCGCACCTCCTGCACCCGCGCCTCGATCTCTGGGTCTATGAAACTCCGCCCGGCGACGGCGTCGCGCAACAGCGGCAGGATGCTTTGAGGCAGCAGGTAGTTGGATTTGCGGACGTACCCATAGTGGCTCAGAATACCGGAGCGCAGAAAGGCACGATAGTAGGCGTCGTCGTCCTGGATCGAGTAAAAGACAACCGGCAGGCGGGCGTACTCGCGCCGCAGGGCGACCGCCGCCTCAATGCCGTTCATCTCGCCAGCCAGTTGAACGTCCATCAACACTACGCCAATGAGACCTCGGATGTCTCGAAAGACCTCCGAGGTCTGGGCGGTATCCAGGCAAAAGGCCAGCGCTTCCTCGCCGCTGGCAACCTGGCCCACCACGCGCACCTCGCCAGTGGCCTCCAGCCCCACCCTGAGCGCGCGACACAGTTTCTCGTTGTCCTCGACCAGCAGCACCTTGAGCATATCCTCCTCCACATTGCCAACTGTAGTGGATTCGCTCCCGTTTGTCAAGCACTCGAGTGCGCTTGGGTTGGCCGTCGTGTGCCAGAATCAGCAGGGTTGAGACGTGGACACGGAGAGGGTGTTGGCAGTAGAATGAGTCCAGTTTTGAGTATGGAGGTGTCGGATGATAAATGCAATCTTTGGTCAATGTGTTCTCG
>QMOE01000134.1 GCA_003648125.1 Chloroflexota bacterium | reverse complement strand
CTCAACCAGCGGTCGCTAGCCTTAGGTTGACGCGCATGGGTAAGAAACCCGCCCTACAGATTCACGCCCCGGATTATTGAGATGATACTCCGAGGTTTTCTGAAACCTCGGAGGTCTTGAGGAGCGCCAGCAAAATGAGTCAACTGCTAACCAATTACCCGGTCGTCATAGAGATTCCCGTCGCCTGGGGAGAGATGGACGCCTTTCAACACGTCAATAACGTCACCTACTTTCGCTATCTGGAGAGCGCGCGCATCGCCTATTTTGAAAAACTGGGCTTGATACAAATGATGGAGCGCAGCGGCATCGGCCCCATCCTGGCCTCTGTGCAGTGCCGCTTCAAGATACCGCTGACGTACCCGGATACCGTCTCTGTGGGGGTCAGGGTCTCAGAGATCGGGGAAGATCGCTTCACGATGGAGTATACTGTGGTCAGCCAGCGTTTGGAAAAGGTCGCGGCTGTGGGAAGCGGGGTGATTGTGTCGTTCAACTACCGGGAGAAGAAGAAAGCGTCGCTGCCGGCCGAGGTAAAGCAGCGCATCCAAAAGCTGGAGGGCTGGGTTGATGAAACAACAATTTGATCTGTTACTGACCGGCGGCGTCGTCGTCACCGGCGAGCACATTCGTCGCGCCGATGTGGGCGCGCGCGGCGGGACCATCACCGCCGTCGAACCGAACCTGCCGCGCGAGGTGGCCCGCGAGGTGATAGACGTCACCGGCAAGTATATCTTTCCCGGCATCATTGACGTACACGTTCACCCCGTCTACCTGGACAGCGTGCAAGATTGCTCGCGCGTCGCGGCCTACGGCGGCACGACGACGCTCTTGCACTATGCCTACGCTCGCACCGGCGACAATTTAGTGCAAAAGGTCGAGGAGATGTTGGAGGACGGGCTGGCGAACTCGCTGCTCGATTTTGGCCTGCACGGCGGGATGTTCGAGGCGCCCAAACAGTTGCAGGACGTGCCCCAGGTGTTTGAGATGGGCGTGCGCACTTTCAAGTTCTTTATGCCCTACATCAAGCAAGGCTGGACCACCGACGATTACCACCTGGCCAAAGCGATGGATATGCTGGCCGGCCTGGGCGGTATGGCGATGGTTCACGCCGAGAACGGCGGCGCGATTGATTATTTGGAGGACAAGTACCTCACCGGGCCTGACGCCTCCGCCAACTCTTATAACCTCACCCGCCCGGCGGCGATGGAGGAGGAAGCCATCTTTCGCGCCATCCGTATGGCCGAGGTGATGGAGTGCCCGCTCTATATCGCGCACAACACCACCGCCCGCGCCATGCGCCATATCCGCGAGGCGCAGCAGGCCGGGCTGCCGGTCTATGCCGAGACCTGTCCCCAGTATCTCACGCTGACCAAAGACATCCTCAAAGAACGGGGCGCGTTAGCCAAGATCGGCCCGCCCATCCGCACCGCCGCCGACCGGGCCGGTCTGTGGGACGCGCTGGCCGAGGGCGTCATCCAGACGGTGGCGACCGATCACGCTCCCAAGCACAAAGACGTTGATGGCGATTTTTTGGAGCAGCCCTTTGGCGCTCCCCAGATCGAGACGCTGCTGCCGCTGGTCTACGATGGCGGCGTGAACAGCGGGCGCATCAGCGTGGTGCGATTGGTGCAGGTGCTGTGTGAGAACCCGGCTCGCATCTTTGGCCTTTATCCCAAGAAGGGCGCCATCGCCGTTGGCTCTGATGCCGATTTGGTCATCTTTGACCCTACCCGCGAGTTCACCATCCGCGCCGAAAACCAGCACTCGCACGCCGGGTACACGCTCTACGAGGGACGCAGTGTGCTGGGCTGGCCGGAGGCGACCTTTCAGCGCGGGCGGCGCGTCCTGTGGCAGGGGGAGATCGTGGCCGAGCCGGGTGGGGCGCAGTTTTTGCCCACGCTAGAGGAGTAATTAGCAAATGAGCAAAAATCCGCCAATCCCGCCAATCCGCGTTCTCACCGGCAACCAGGCTCTCGCCCTGGGCGCATTGCGGGCCGGGGTTCAAGTCGCCACCGGCTACCCCGGCACGCCATCCACCGGCGCACTGACCAGCCTGCTGCGGATGGATTTGCCGGGCCGCCACGTCGAGTGGAGCACTAACGAAAAAGTGGCCTTTGAGATCGCGGCCGGCGCGGCCTGGGCCGGTCAGCGGGCGCTGTGTACGATGAAAATGTCTGGTCTGAACGTGGCCGCGGATGCCATCTACTCCATCGCCTATTCGGGCGTCAACGGCGGCCTGGTGATCTATGTGGCCGATGACTCGGGCGTCAGCGCGGGGATGTGCGAGCAGGACTCGCGCCTGTATGCGGCCATGTTCGACCTGCCGATGCTGGAACCGGCGTCTGTAGCGGAGACCTACAAGCTGGTGCAGGTCGCTTTCGATCTCTCCGAGCAGACGGGCAGCCCGGTATTCGTCCGGCTGGTGACCGCCATCGCCGATGCCCACGCTCCGGTGGAGGTCGAGGAGCCGGCGCCGCCAGAGCAGCGGAAGGTGATTTTAGAGCGTGATATTGCCAAATACACCAAAGCGGGATCGGTTATTTGCATCAACCAGCACCGCGACCTGATCGCGCGGCTGGAGCGAGCGGGGCAAATTATCCGCGAGATGGGGCTGAACGAGCTGCAACTGGCTCCATCGGCGGGTATGGAAACCCGCCCTACAGATAAAGGCGGGTTGGGCATTGTCGCGTCTGGTGTGGCGGCCGCTTATCTGGAAGAGGGGTTTGAGATTTTGGAGAAAACCCCGGCTTCTACGCTGCGCGTCGTGGCGACCCATCCATTCCCGGCGGAGGAGGTGCGCGCGCTGCTCAATCACTGCGACACCATCCTGGTCTTGGAGGAACTGGAACCGCATCTGGAAAAGAGCATCTACGTCCAAGCGCAACGGCTTGGTTTCGAGGGCCGCATCATCGGCAAGTTGGACGGCACGTTCAGCCGGAGCGGCGAGTACGGTGTGGAACAGGTTGTGCGCGGTGTTGGCGAGGCGCTGGGGGTTAAAGAAACCAGGTTTTTTGAAAAAAACCAGGTTTCTGACGTAGCGGAACAACTGGCCGCCGCGCGCCCCATCACCGTTTGCGCTGGCTGTCCCCACCGAGGGACGTTTATGGCGCTCAACCAGGCCCTCAAGAATCTAAAGCTCAAGCGGGACGAGGTGATGGTGACGGGCGACATCGGCTGCACCATTCTGGGGATGAACCCGCCGTTCCACACCGTCTGGACCGAGGTGGCGATGGGCGCCAGCGTCAGTCTGGCCCAGGGGTACGTCCACAGTGGTATTGAGACGCCCGTCATTGCCACCATCGGCGATTCCACTTTTTTCCACGGCGGCATCCCCGGTCTGGTCAACGCGGTGCAGCACCAAACTCCGCTGACGCTGATCGTCATGGACAACGGCTGGACCAGTATGACGGGCATGCAAGTCAACCCCGGCACCGACGAAGCGTTCCAGCAGCCCGGCAGCCATCGGGTGGACCTTGCCAGACTCATCCCCGCGCTGGGAGTGGAGCAATTTTTCCTCATTGATCCCTTTGACCTGGAATCGTCCACCGAGACCATCCAGCAATGTCTGACACTGCCCGGCGTCAAAGTGGTGCTGGCCCGCCAAGAGTGCGCCATTCAGGCGCAGCGGCGGGGACTTGCGGCGGGCAAGGTCCAAGTGATCCCCGAAAAATGTACTCTGTGCAAGCGGTGCGTTATCGTCACCGGCTGCCCGGCCATCAGTTTGGGGGAGGGAACCATCCTCATTGACCCCGCTCTGTGTTACGGCTGCGGTCTCTGCGCCCAGGTCTGCAAACTTGACGCCATCGAGTGGGAGGCAGTGAAATGAAGTACGATATTTATCTCGTCGGCGTCGGCGGACAGGGCGTTCTGACCATTGGCGATCTCATCACCGGGGCGGCTGCGCGGCAGGAGATTCCGGTCAGCTTTTACCCGACTAGAGGTATGGCCCAGCGGGGTGGGGCGGTCAAGGCGCGGCTGCGATTGGGCCGCGAGGGCGGCGGGCCAAACATCCCGGAGCGAGGGGCCGATTTGGTGATAGCGATGGAGCGGTCGGAAGCGCTCAAGGCGGTGCGCTTTATCAAGCCGGGTGGCGACTTTCTCCTCTTCGGTCACGTCTGGGCGCCGACAGCCGTCATGCTGGGCAAGGCGGACTATCCCACGCTGGCGCAGGTACGGAAGCAGGTGCAGGAGGCGGGAGGCAGGATGCACTATCTGGCCCCTGAGAACTTGCCGCTTTACGAGGGCGCGCCTGTAGCGGCGAACATCTACGTGCTGGGCGCAGCGCTGGGCCACACTCCATTGGGAGAAATGTTGGACCCGTCCCAAGTGGCTAACCTGGTGCAGACGCGGTGGAAGAGGGGCGCAGAGCGCAACCGCTTTGCGTTCCAGGCGGGGCTTGATGCCTTTGCCAGGAACTAGATGTTGATGTTTTGTGTGTTTTGTGCTACCATACTATTTGTGTGGACACGGCACGGAGCAAGATATATGAGGTGAAGCTATGCAAACTTACCACGCAGAAACAATCGTCTCTGGTGATGGAACACTCGTCATTCGTGGGCTGCCTTTCCGCCCAGGTGATAAAGTCAAAGTCACGATGCGTACTCGACAGAGTGCTCCGAGGCGTCACGGGCGTTACCCGTTGCGCGGCAAGCCGATTCTTTACATTGCTCCTTTTGAAGATGTTGCCAAAAACGATTGGGCTGTGCTGAAATGATCATCCTCGACACGCATATCTGGGTTTGGTGGGCGCACGGTGACGAGCAACTGACTGAAACTCAAGAAAAAGCTATTACGGCTAATGAGCCTGATGTGATTGGCGTGAGCGTTATTTCGTGTTGGGAGGTAGCCAAGCTTGTTGAGTATGGACGGCTCAAGCTACCATGCTCATAGAAGAATGGTTTGAGCAGGCTCTGAGCTATCCTGGTATTCAATTGCTTGAACTGACCCCGGAAATTGCAATAGAGTCAACGCGGCTTCCTGGCGAATTTCATCGTGACCCTGCGGATCAAATCATCGTAGCTACGGCGAGAGTATTGGGATGTTCGCTTGTGACGTCCGATGACAAAATTCTAAGGTATCCACACGTCACGACAGTAAATGAGTAGTTTCCTCTCTCGATTGTTGCCAACTCTCACAAAAGTTACTGTGTTGGAGAGTTACGCCTCCTGTTTTTACCGGAGTATTCAATGAGCCTACATAGTCTCTTCTACCCGCGCGGCGTCGCCGTCGTTGGCTCTACCTCTGAAGGCAAGATCGGCTGGGAACTGATCCGCAAGATGTTAGCAGGTGGCTACGAGCGCATCTTTGCGGTCAACCCCAAAGCGCAGGGCGCGTTCGACGTGCCGGGCTATGACGCCGTGGCCAAGATTGAGCAGCCGGTGGACATGGTCGTCATCGTCTCGCCGCCCTCGACTGTGCCGAGTGTGCTGGAGGATTGCGGGCGGGCCGGCGTGCGGGCAGCCGTCATCATCACGGCCGGCTTTTCCGAGGTCGGCAACGACGCGGGCGAGGCCGAGATCAGGCGGGTGGCCGAAAAGCACGGCGTTCGCTTCATCGGCCCCAACTGCGCTGGCCTCATCAACACCAGCCATCGCCTCTACCCCACGTTGGAGACCCACCCGCCGGCTGGGAGCGTGGCCGTTGTCGCCCAGAGCGGTGCTGTGGGGGGCGTCGTGATGGCCTGGGCCAAAGAGTTTGGGCTGGGCGTATCAAAATTCGTCAGCTATGGCAACGGTGCCGACCTGAACGAGATTGACTTTTTGCGCTATCTGGCCGACGATGTCGAGACGCAGGTGGTGGCACTCTATATTGAGAGTGCTTCTGGCGGGCGCGAGTTTATGCAGGCGGTGCGCGAGTGTGCGGCGCGCAAGCCGGTGGTCGTCATCAAGGCGGGCCGGACGCAGTCGGGGCGGCGGGCGACGCTCTCGCACACCGGCTCGCTCGCCGGCGCGGACGCTGTCTACGACGCGGCTCTGCGCCAGTGCGGCGCTATCCGCGTGCACACCATCGAGGAGATGTTTGACCTGTGCAAAGCCTTCGTCCACGTGCCGCGTCTGCGAGGGCGGCGCGTTGCCATCGTGACCAATTCCGGCGGGCCGGGCGTGCTGGCCACCGACCGGGCCGAGGAGGTCGGGTTGGATGTGGTCGAACCCGGCCCGGCGACGAAAGAAAAGCTGGCCGAGTTCCTGCCTGCCCACTGCGCGTTCAAGAATCCCATTGATCTGACGGTGGAGGGCACGGAAGAGGGATACCGTAAGACGCTGCTGGCCCTGGCGGAGGAGTACGACGCGCTCCTGGCGCTGAACATTGCCACGCCGTATCTCGACTCGCTGGCGCTGGCACGCGGGGTCTGCGACGCGGCGGAGCAGGCTGATACGCCGATAGTGGCTGCCTTCCTACCGCACCAGATTGTGAGTGAGGCGGTTGGTTATCTGCAAGAACGCTCCATTCCCAACTTTAGCACCGGCGAGCGGGCGGTCGCGGCGTTGGCGGGGATGAGCAAGTTTGCAAGTTTGCAAATCTGCAAGCCTGCAAGTCCCAATTCCCCAATTCCCCAATTCCCCAACCTCCCAACCCTGGAGCCGCAGGCGATGGTCTGGCTGCGAGAGAACGGCGTCCCGACGCCGGAATTCCGCTTTGCCACG
>QMOE01000133.1 GCA_003648125.1 Chloroflexota bacterium | reverse complement strand
AAGCAACCCCACGCTGGTAGCATAAGCCGGGCTGGAGAGTACGTCCACCAGGCCCTGCAGGTCGTGGGGCGCTCCAACGCGCACCGGCAGGCCCAGCACCTCGCGCCCCAGCTCTGTGATGCCGGCCAGTTCGGCTGTGCCCCCGCAGAGCACGACCCCGGCGGGCAGCAGACCATCGTAGCCAGAGCGTTTGACCTCCTGCATGATGAGACCGAAGATCTCCTCCATGCGGGCCTCGACGATTTGCGCCAGAAATTGGCGGCTGACCGTTTGCCGCGCATTTTCTCCAAAAGCTGCCACGTCCAGCATCTCATCTACTGCCAAGCTTTGTGGGCAAGCATGTCCATACCGCTTTTTCATCTCCTCGGCCGTAGTAAAAGGGGCGCGCAGGCCAATGGCGATGTCGTTGGTCAGGTGATTGCCGCCCACGGCCAGGATGGTGGTGTGCCACACACTGCCCTCGATGAAAATAGCGATGTCTGTAGTCCCCCCGCCGATGTCGGCCAGGACAACGCCCATCTCCCGCTCGGTGTCGGTCAGCACGGCCTCACCGGAGGCTAAAGGGCCGAGCACCAATTGTTCGACAGTGATGTCTAACTCCTCCACGCATTTGACCAGGTTTTGAATCGAAGTCGCAGCCCCGGTAACGATGTGTGTCTCCACCTCCAGCCGATAACCGTGCATACCCAGCGGCTCACGCACGCCATCCTGCCCGTCCACGGTGTAGTTACGGGGCACGATGTGGATCACTTCACGGTTATACGGGATGGCGATGGCCTGCGCTGCGTCCAGGGCACGGTCAACGTCCTCCCCGCTGATCCCCCGGCTACCGTGGGAGACGGCCACCACGCCCCGGCTGTTGGTAGACGAAATGTGCGCCCCGGCGACGCTCACGTAGGCGCGCTCGATCTCGTAGCCGGAGATGCGCTCCGCCTTCTCGACCGAGGTGGCGATAGCCTCCGTAGCCTGGCTGACGTTGACCACCACGCCTTTGCGCAGTCCTCGCGAAGGGGTGACGCCCACGCCGACGATGCGCAAAATGCCTTCGTCGTCCACCTCGCCAACCAGTGTACAAATCTTCGTCGTGCCGATGTCAATACTGGCGATAGTCTTGCCCATGGCGTCCCTCTCCATTCACAGCGATGCTCATTCCCCGGCAGACTGCTGTTCCCGCCGGGACGAGAGTTCCAGCAAATGCCGCCGGATACGTGCCAGATTGTTGAACAGGCGCACTCCAAAGGCTACGATAGCAGCATAGTACAGCTCAACACCCAACCGGTCGCCCAGGAAAGTCAACCCGGCCGCCAGTAGGGCGTTGGCGAAGAATCCGCTGACGAACACTCGATTGCGGTACTCACCCTCCAACTCAGCCCGCACCGCGCCCAACACCGAATCCAGCGCGGCCAGGATGGCCATCGCCGTGTAGCGCGAGTACTGCGCCGGGATGGAGACCGAGAACACCGAGCCAATAATGATGCCCAATAATAGACCGATAACTGGTAACCACATCGTTCCACCCTTGTTACTCGTTACTCAACTTATAACACGGACTACCCTTAAACCGCAGGTCAATGTACTCTGGATGTTTCCCTGAAGCGGCCAGTTGCTCCACCAGAGCCTGCATGATGGCTACCTTCTCCGCCATGTCCGTGCCGCTGCCCAGGTAAATGTCACAGCCCAGCGAGTGCCGGAAACTGAGACCCGTCTGCGGTGTGTAACGCACGGCGGACAGCTCTGGCAATAGCTCCTGAAGCTGGAGCGCCCCGGCCACCGCCGCCGCGTCAACCCGGTCGCCAGGATGCAGAGGGCCACCGTCCTGATCCTCGATCACCAACCCACCCCCTGACTCGGTCTGCGCAGTGAGCACCGTACCCTGCTCGTCCACCAGCCAGCGCGTCCCGGCGCGCTGCCACACGACCTGCGGCTCTCGCTCCACCACGGTGATGGTCACGCGGTCGGGCAGAGCACAGTGCACCTCAGCGGAGAGAATGCCGGGCAGTCCGGCGACCGTATCCGCGATCCGCTGCGGGTTCACCCAGAAAATGCTCAGCCCATACAGCCCGCTGGCAGCGAAAATCTCATCGGCGGAGACCAGGTGATTGCCCTGTACTGTGATCTCGTACACGTAAAAATCGTCGGTCAGGAACAGCCAGTAGCCCAACGCAGCCAGCAGAACCAGTCCCAGACCCAAGAAAAAGGCCGTTTTCACCCGCCGAATACCCACCAGCGGCCAGCCAATGGCACGAGCGGACGTGCGGGCAACCGCAGGCAAACTCAGCGCCGAATCATAAGTCCGCCCCAGCCGCCGCTGTGATCGTTTGCGCCGTCCTTTGGTCTTGGATGAGGAAACGCGACGTTTCGTTTTGTGCGTCCGGCTGGGCGACCTAGTGCCCATCATTGCCTCCGCAATCGCTCACCCTTCCGGGCTGTACGAAGTCCGGGAGCGGCTCTTGTCCTCGTGCCGCTCCAGTGCCAACTCAATCAGGCGATCAATCAGCTCCGTGTAAGAAATCCCACTCGCCTCCCACAGCTTGGGGTACATGCTGATGGGAGTGAAGCCGGGGATGGTATTCACCTCGCTCAGGTACAGAGTGCCGTCGTCGCGGTCCAACAGGAAGTCCACGCGAGCCATCCCCGCGCAGTCAATGGCCAAATACGCCTGGATGGCCAACTCGCGCACGCGGCGGGCGGTCTTCTCTGGGATGGGAGCGGGGATTAGCAACTCCGAATTTTCCTCGATGTACTTGGCCCGATAATCGTAGAACTCGCGGCAGGGGATGATCTCACCAGGCACGCTGGCGATGGGGTCATCGTTGCCCAGCACGCTGATCTCGATCTCACGCGCATTTATCCCCTTCTCGGCCAGGAGCTTGCGGTCGTAACGCGCGGCCTCATCCAGAGCAGCGGGCAGTTCCGCGCGGTCGTGCACCTTGCTGACGCCCACACTGGAGCCCAGATTCGCCGGTTTGACGAACATGGGGTACGGGAGCATAGCCTCGATGCGCTCCATAACCGTCTCCGGATCACGCTCCCACTCTTTGCGCTTGATCCCGATGTAAGGAACAACCGGCAACCCGTGGGCGCACATCACGTCTTTGAACACCAGCTTGTCCATCCCCAGTGCCGAGCCGGTCACTCCCGCGCCCACGTAAGGGATACCGGCCAGCTCCAGCAGGCCCTGCACCGTGCCGTCCTCACCGTAAGGACCGTGCAGCACAGGGAAAATCACGTCTATCTCGGCCAGGCGTGCCGCCGTCAGACCACCCTCGCTTTCCTCCAGGCGCATCAACCCGCGCCGCGATGGATCGCCCAGCAGGGCCACCGGCTCACTCCCTGCCGCCAGCCCGGATTGCAGAGCCTTCATCGGATCACCGGAAGCGATCCAGCGCCCGTCTTTGGTGATGCCGATGGGCAGCACTTCGTACTTTTCCTTGTTGATGGCCTTCATGATTCCCTGGGCCGACGCCAACGACACCTCGTGCTCGCCCGAACGCCCGCCGAAGATCACGCCGACCCGGACTTTTCGTTTCTTCACTCCCACTCTCCAATCAACTCGATTTCTAATTCCAACCGCTCGCCGAACTCGCGCAATACAGCCTCCTGGGCCAACTCGATGAGCGCTTTCAAGTCGGTCGCCCGCGCCCGTCCCAGGTTAACGATGAAATTGCCGTGCTTGGGGGAGATCATTGCCTCCCCACGGCGGGTGCCTTTCAGTCCAGCTTGCTCTATGAGAAATCCGGCCGGGTACTGCGCCGTGCGTTTGAACACCGAGCCCGCACTAGGCTCTACCGGCTGCCGCTCCTCTCGCCGCCGGGTGTACTCGGCCACCCGTTCTTCGAGCGCAGTCACGGACTCTGGGCGCAACGTCATCTCCGCCGCCAGGATGATCTCCTTGCGCCCCACAGCCTGCGAACCGGCTTTGAAACGGCTGGTCCGGTAGCCGAACCCGGCTTCAGTGGCACTTATCTCCCGCACGCCGTTGGCATCCAGGACGGTAAGCTGGCGTACCACGTCACTCATGTACCCGCCGAAAGCCCCGGCGTTGCCCACCACCGCCCCGCCCACGCTGCCGGGGATGCCCACCGCCCATTCTATGCCGGACAGCCCACGGGCCACGCTTGTGCGGGCGATCTCCCTCAGATTCGCCCCGGCCTCCGCCCACAGGATAACATCGTCGTCGCGCGTCGTCCAGTGCACTTGCCTCGCCCGGAACTCGATCACCAGGCCACGGATGCCGGCGTCGGCGACCAAGACGTTCGTCCCGCGGCCCATCACAAAGACGGGCACGCCGTGCTCGCCGGCCAGGGCCACCATCTGCGCCAACTCATCCCCGCTCTCGGCGGCAAGGTACAGATCCGCCGGGCCGCCGATGCGGTACGAGGTGTGCTCCGCCATCGGCTCGTCCACTCGCAAGCGGTCGCCCCAGCAGCGCTGCAACGTCGCGCGTAGATTCTGGAGTGCAATGTTATTCACCATCCGTCCTCTTGCATCCTGCCTCTTGCATCCTGCCCCCTGCACCGGGCCAGCAGCTCCTCGCCCACCAGGTAGCCGTCGCCCGCACCCAGGGTGATCACCACGTCGCCAGGCTGCACGTGTGCCACCAGGTAATCAGTCACCGCGCCCAACTCGGTGATGAGGCGTGCGTCTGAATGTGACATGCGAGCTACGAGGTCGGCGGCGCTCACGCCCAGCGTATCGTGCTCGCGGGCAGGATAGATAGCGGTCACGATCACGTGATCCGCATCGCCAAAGCTGGCCGCGTACTCGTCCAGGAGCGCTTTCGTCCGGCTGTAGGTGTGCGGCTGGAACACGGCCCAGATCGCGCTTTGCGGGAAGCACGTCCGCGCGGCGGCCAGCGTGGCCCGAATCTGGGTGGGATGATGGGCGTAATCGTCAATCACCGTCACCCCGCTCGCCGTGCCTTTGTGCTCGAAGCGCCGTCCGGTGCCCCGGAACTCCGCCAGCGTCTTGCGCACCGCCTCCTGATCCAGACCCAGGTGGTGAGCCACGGCCAGGACTGCCAGGACATTCTGCACGTTATGGATGCCGGACAAGCGGATGGAGAAGCGGCCAAAGTCACGTCCCTCGTGCCGGACCAGGAAATCACTCCCTCCGCTTGGGTTGGCCCGAATGTTCGTCGCCTGCCAGTCCATCCCTCCTCCCAATCCATACGTAATCCTCCGAGTTCCCTCCAGCTCCCCCAATAACCCCCCTACCCCTTCATCGTCACCACAGCCGATGGCACAGCCATCAGGAGGCACCAGGGCCAGGAAACGGCGGAAAGCCTCGACCATACTTTTCAGAGTAGGATAACAATCGGGATGATCCATCTCGATGTTGGTCACCACCGCGATCTGCGGCCGCAGTCCCAGAAATGTGTAGTCGTACTCGTCGGCTTCGACCACGAAATAAGGCCCTTTTCCGGCGCGGGCGTTAGTGTGCAGGTCATGGAGCACGCCGCCTACGATGAAAGTTGGGTCGCGTCCGGTCCGCATCAGGGTAAAAGCGATCAAGGCAGTGATGGTTGTCTTGCCGTGAGTGCCGGCCACGGCGATCCCTACCTTGCCGGCCATCATCGCCCCCAGCACCTCAGCCCGCTTGACCACCGGGATGCCCCGTTGCTGCGCGGCGACGACCTCCGGGTTATCCGCCGGCACTGCCGAGGAGACGATCACCAGGTCCGCGCCGACAGGCAGGTGCCCTGCATCGTGACCGATGTGCACCGTAATCCCCTCGCCAGCCAGCGCATCGGTGATAGCCGAGGCCCGCATGTCCGAGCCAGACACGCGGTGCCCCTGGGCCAGCAGCACGCGGGCAATGGCCGATAGACCAATACCGCCGATGCCAACCAGGTAGACGTGCGATTTCGAGGCCAAATCCAGTGCGTTCATCGGATAATCCGCAAAATGATCAAGAAAAACACCAGGAAAGGCAACAGTGGCCCCAGGACATCGGGCGGCAGGGCATAGCTGGCAATCGTCTGGGCCAGTGGGGTTAGTGGAAGATAAACCAATCCCAGATTCTGGACGGGATAATTGTAATGAGACAGATAATACCACGCCGTGCCGGCGATAAGATAGCCATTGACCAACCCGATCAACAGGGCCAGCAACCAGCCCTGCAATCCAGGCGGGTTGCTGCCCCCGAAGGCCAGCGTCTCACCCTGGTAGGCGATAAACGTCACGAAAATCAAGGTGACCAGGAAGAACGAGCAGCGGATCAGATCGCCGCTGGTCGCCGGCAGGGAATAACCAGCCACCTTGGCCATCCCCCCCTCTACCAATCTCAACAACCGCTCGCCCAAAGCCGAATAAGCCCACAACAGGACAATGAGCGGCAACGTGACACCCAGCTCACGCAGGAAGCCGCGCACCAGGCCGACCAGGCCGAATATGGCGATCACGATGAAGAAAACTATCTCAATGGGAACCACAGCGCCCGTCTCCCTCGTGTGGACTTTGCCGACTAGCGGCGCTTGGCCTGCTGCCAGCCACGGACGATGAACACCAGAAACACCACCACTATGGCATACCGCAGATTGCGGGTCAGTACGTCCCAGGCCGCCGTACCTGGGATGACAACCAGGGTTTGAGTCGCCGCCAGGTAGCGCGGGATAAAGAACATGGCCACCAGGAAGCCGTT
>QMOE01000132.1 GCA_003648125.1 Chloroflexota bacterium | reverse complement strand
GGCCCGCAAGCCACGGGTTTTCAGGATCAAGACCCACAGCGGCCCCATTCAGGTGGTCGCCCTGCCGTGGATCGTGCGCAGCCTGCTTCTGACCCGCGAGGAACACAAAGGCAAATCGCTGCCAGAGATCAACGACCTCATCCTGGAGCGGGTAACGAATATTCTGGAGGGGGAAGACGGGCTGATAAGTGTGTTGGAGCGGGACGTGCCCACGGTGCTGGCCGCCCACGCCACGGTGCAGGGCGCGGTGTACGGCTCGGAGCGCAGCGTGATGCTGGGCCAGGACGTGGTATTGCCACCCAGTCTGGTGCGCAATCCGGCCTGGGACTACGTGGCTTTGGGCCACGTGCATAAGCACCAGGCTCTCTACGATGACCCGCCTGTGGTCTACGCCGGATCCATCGAGCGCATTGACTTCGGCGAGGAGAAAGAGGACAAGGGCTTCGTCGTCGCCGAGGTGGAACGCGGAGAGGCCACCTGGCAGTTCCGCCGTTTGGATGCGCGCCGCTTCGTCACCGTCCGCGTGGAGGCTACCGGCGACGATCCCACCGCCCAGGTAGTGAACGCCATCGCCCAGACGGACGTCGCCGACGCGGTAGTGCGCGTGTTGATCCACACCACTGCCGACCGGGAGCCACTGATCCGCGACGACGAGATTCGTCGTGCCTTGCGACCGGCCTTTCACGTCGCCGCCATCGCCCGTGAGGTGGAGCGCAACGTGCGTCTGCGCCTGGGCCAGGTAGCCGTCGAGGAGATGTCACCCCACGAGGCACTGGCCCGCTATTTGCAGGCCAAGCAGACCCCACCAGAGCGGGCCGAGGTGCTGTTGCGATACGCCGAGCACATCTTTCAAGGGGAGGAAACGGAGCCGCTGTTAGAAAATTGAGGGGGAGGTGCATCCATGGCCATCAAACTGGGAGCCGAGGTCGGCCAACTGCACGTGGTGAATGGCGTGCGGCAGGAGCGAACCGCGTGTCTGGGGACCTTTGAACAGCCGGCTTCTCTGTTCCGGCGTCGTGACCAGGGCCGGCTATTCGTAGTGATCGAACTCACCGGCGATGCCCTGGACCGTGATGCCCTGTACGAGGACCTGACCCGCATGGTGGGCACGACGTATTACAACACGCCAGGCAGCATCACGGCGGGCCTGCGGGCGGCGTTACGCGCGATCAACGCGCGACTCCTACGCGAGAATCGTGGCCTGTCCCCGGGCGAGGGCCGGCTGGCAGGAATCAGTTGCGCCGTGCTGCGCGGGAACGACCTGTACATTGCCCAGGCTGGCCCGGCGCTGGTCCACGTCGCCCGGCAGGGAGAGGTGCTAACCTTTCCCGGTAGCTCGCCTCCCCTGGACTGGCTGGCCGAGGGGCCGACGGCCCCCTTGGGCCGCCAGCGCGTGGTGGATGTGCGTTTCTTCCACTGCACTGTGCAGCCCGGCGACGTAATCCTCCTGGCGCAACCCACCTGGGCACAACAACTCCATCCCCGGCAAGTTGCCGAGGCTGTGGTGTACACCGGCGTGGCCCAGGCGATGGGCAACTTGCAAGCCCTGGCCGGCCAAGAGGACGCAGCAGCCTTGGTCGTCGAGATAACGGGAGCTCTAGAGGGCGTACCGCAGACCAGGCCTCAGCCAAAACCCGCCCCCCGTCGCCCCCCACTGGAGCAAGTCCATACCGCTGAAGCAGAGCCGCAGGAGATCCCCGCTCGTGAAGAACCCACCGCCGAGCGGGGCATCACGACACGCCTGGGCAGATTGGACCTGGCGGCGAAGCTCCGTTTGGTGGGACAGGGATTGCTGGCCGCGTTGGCCCTGGTGCTGGACGGCCTGCGCCGCCTGTTAGTGCGCATTCTGCCCGGCCGGGAGGGAGTAGCTCCCAAACGCGCCAGGCCGGCACGGGCACGCAAAGCGACGCCGGGCACGAGCAGTCATCTCGTCATCGGGATGGCAGTAGCTATCCCAGTTATCATCGTCCTGCTGGTGCTGGGGGTGTACTGGCGGCAGGGCACGAATCGGCAGGCAGAGTTCGCCGAACTCCTCACCCAGGCCCAGAACGAGTACGACCAGGGCGGGGTCAACGAAGGAAATATCCCGGTGGCCCGCGAGCATTACAAACAGGCACTGGACCTGGTCGCCAAGGCCCTGGCGATGCGCGGGAGCGACTCTGCAGCGCAGGAGCTACAGCGTCAGGCTCAGGAGGCATTGGATAAAATTGACAACGTATATCGCTTGTACGATCTGACCCCACTGCATACCTACACCGAACCGGGCAGTGCCCCGGGCCGGGTGATTGCCGACGGCCAGAACATCTTTGTGCTGGATCGGGACACGGGGCGGGTTTACCATCACGTCCTCAATGAGCTGGGCAAGGATTTGCAGGAGACGGCTGTCATCGTGCAAAAGGGACAGGCCGTGGACGGGGCGGCGACGGGCGACCTGATAGACATGGCCTGGAAGCCCGACGGTGGCGACCATCACCGTGGCAGCTTGCTCATCTTGGATGGGAACGGCCGCCTACTGGAATACGACCCCATCTTCGGCACCATAACCGCTCTACCACTGGGCGGACTTGACCAATGGCGCTCTCCCCAGGCAGTGAGTACCTACTTCGACCAGACCAAAACCAACTTCTACATTCTCGATACCGCGCTGAACCAGGTACTCAAATACGTGCCCACAAACGACCTTTACAATGTAACCCCCACCGGCTACCTTACCGCGGAAGACGTGGACCTGAGCGGGGCGGTGGACATGGCTATTGACGGCTACGTCTACGTTCTCTACAGCGACGGTCGCGTGCAGAAACTGTATACGGGCCAGCCCGAGGCCTTTGCCCTGGTAGGATTGCCTGATCCCCTGGCCGGGCCGTCGGCCATCTTCACCGCGAATCACAGCGACGCCGTGAAATATCTCTACGTAGCCGACGCTGGCAATCGTCGCATCCTGCGCCTGAACAAAGACGGGAGCTTCGTTCGCCAGTTCCGCGCCGCCGACGATCAGGCCTTCGCCCAGATACGGGGAGTGTTCGTGGACGAGGCAACCAGCCAGCCCCGGCTGTTCGTGGTCAGTGAGGATCGGCTCTACGCCTTCGACATCCCGCCGGAGAGCAGCGCGGAGTAGAATTTGCCCCGGCGGGGAATTGTGATATAATGGCCCACGCTGCCGGGCGGGAGGCAGTGCATTACACCACCCTCAGGGTTGTTCAATTCTCCCCCTCACCCCGGCCCTCTCCCCCAGGGGAGAGGGAGCCAGCTCCCCTCGCCCACTTCCCCCCCAAAGTTGGGGGGGACTGAGGGAGGGCGGAGAGGGGTTGGGGGTAAGGGTGGAAGCACAGCGTCGTAGAACTGAACAGCCCTGACACCACCCTGGATTTTGGATGGAGGTGAACACGAGAGAAAATAGACCCCTGTCTATAGCTACGAGAGCTACGGGCGAGAGGGAGGAGAGATGAAGAGTGCAAAGGCACGGCGAGAGCAGCGGCAGCAGGCGTCTCCCTGGGCCAGATTGTTTTTGAATATCCTGTTCGTCATCTTTGTAGGGGGGGGGATTTACGCCGGATACCTGTTCTATGCCACAGTGAAGGATATAGTTGCTCACATGCGAGTGCCCACTTTCCCCAATCTGCGATTGCCCAGCGTAGAGACCAGCAGCGACTCTCAGGATAATCACCCGGGCAGCGACATTTTCTACGACTGGGAGAGCACAGACCCAATCCACATCGTGCTTCTGGGCCTGGATCAGCGGCCGGAGGAGAGCGGGCCATCGCGCACGGATACCATCATCGTCGTCAGGGTGGATCCGGCCACGAACTCGGCCTCAATGCTGTCCATTCCTCGGGACCTATGGGTACCCATCCCCGGCTACGGTGAGAACCGGATCAACACCGCCAACTACATTGGCGATCTGAAGGGCTACCCCGGCGGTGGCCCGGCCCTGGTCAAAAAGACCATCGAGTACAATCTGGGCATCCGTGTGCACTACTACGCGCGCCTCAATTTTGAGGGCTTCGTGCGCATCATCGACCGCATCGGCGGGATTGACATTAACGTGCCTGCAGCTATCGAGGACAGCCAGTATCCAGACCCCGACAACCCGGGAGCGTACACCACAATTTACATCCCCGCCGGCCGGCAACACATGGACGGACAGACCGCGCTGAAGTACGCCCGCACGCGCCACGTGGATAGCGACTTTGGTCGCCTGAGTCGCCAACAGCAGGTTATCATGGCCGTGCGCGACAGGGTGTTGCGTTTGGACCTGATTCCCCAACTCCTGCCCCACCTGAATGAGTTGATGAACGAGATGGGCGACGCAGTGCAGACCGACCTGCAGCCTGCCGACATCATCCGCCTGGCCCAGTGGGCAGAGCAGATTGAGGATGGGAACATCAAGCAGGGGATGATAGATAGCTCGATGACTGTACCGCTGGTCACCCCTAACGGGGCGCAAGTGCTCTGTCTAGACCGTGAGAAAGTCCGTCCCCTGATCAAAGAACTCTTCCCCAACGGGTCGCCAGAGCTGGACGAAGCCCAGGTGGAGGACCTCAATCATCTGGCGGCGGAAGGGGCGCGCATCGCCATTCAGAACGGCACCACGACGGGCAGTCTGGCTTCGCACACCGCCGCTTTCCTCAAAGAGCGAGGCTTCCAGGTGGTACAGTTTGGGAACGCGGATCGCTTCGATTATGCCCAGACGGTGATTATTGACTACAGCGGCAAGCCGTACACCACCGGCCGGCTGGCGCAGCTTTTCCACGTGGCTGAGGGCAACATCCAGCGCCCGTCCGGCGTCGCCAGCGAGGTGGACATCCTGCTGATCATCGGACAGGATTTCCAGTTGCCCACCGGTGGGTGAGGACTGATCTAGTGATGGACGTTTGACAAAGTTCTATCGGCGTGATATAATGCACGATGTTGTGCCAGATTTCACTGATGGACATCATAACTCCGTTGTGAGGAATCAACGTAGATGCCAAAGTGGGGAGTGAGCAGTACAGTGTCGTTGCTGCGTGGAGAGCGGGGTGTGGGTGGCTTTGTTGAAGTAGAGGAACAGAAGCCTTTGATAGCGACCTAGGAGTCGGCTATCAGAGGCTTTTTATGTCCTTTTGGGGACGGAGGGTGGGGACGATGAAACTGAGGGATATTGTCTCGATTGTGGAGGGCACACCTATTACCAAAAACGTCAATCTGGATATGGACATCCCCTGCGCCTGCGGTGCGGACCTGATGAGCGATGTGTTGACCCACGCCAAGGCCGGAGCCCTGTTGCTCACCGGCCTGGTAAATCCGCAGGTGGTGCGCACGGCAGAGATGGCCGACATCGCGGCCATCGTCTTCGTACGCGACAAGTATCCCCCACCGGAGACCATCGCCCTGGCCGAGGAGAAGGGTATTCCTCTAATCGCTGCCCAATACACCATGTTCGAGATGTGCGGGCGCTTGTTTGAGGCGGGGATGGATAGCTGCGACGTACCACGATGAAGTGGTGGATAAACGTTCAGGTGCCCGGCACTTTCACTTACAAGTGCCGGGCACCTAGGCCACGAGACGCGCCGGGATAAAGAATATGGTGAAGCCCACCGAGGTCACCAGGGTTCAAGAGCTGATCTACGAGCTGAAGATCGGGGAGGTGATGACCAAACGGCTCGTCACCGTCACCCCCAACACCTCGATGGCCGAGTTCAAGGAGGTGCTGCGCGTCAATCGCATCTCGGGTGCGCCAGTGATAGAGGATGGGCGGCTGGTGGGCATCATCAGCCTGGAGGACCTGATCAAGGCCCTTTCGGAAGGAGACATCGAATCCCCGGTCCGCAACAGGATGACCCGCAACGTGTACACCGTGTCGGCCCACGAATCGGTCATTGAGGCCGTGAAGGTTTTCTCCCAGAAAGGCGTGGGCCGGTTGCCTGTGGTGGACAATCAGGGCAACTTGGTGGGCATTATTACACAAGGCGACATCACGCATGGTCTGCTGAAGGCGATTGAGCTGGACTATCACGCCGAAGAAATCAGCCGCTATCGCGCCAGCCATATTTTTGAGGACATCGTCTCCGACCGTACCAGCCTGATGTTGCGCTACAAGGTCCGTGCCAAGGACTTCACCCGGGGCGGGGAGGCTTCCAGCAAGATCAAGCGCGCGTTGATCCGTTTGGGGGGCAATCCGCAGAACGTCCGCCGCGTGGCTATCGCCACCTACGAGGCGGAGATGAACATCATCATCCACACCGATCACGGCGGGGAGATCGTAGCCGAGATTCAGCCCGAGCAGGTGCGCATCCTGGCCGTTGACCACGGGCCAGGCATCGCCGACATTGAGCAGGCCATGCAGCCCGGTTTCTCCACCGCGCCGGAGTGGATTCGGGAGATGGGCTTCGGCGCCGGCGTCGGCCTGAACAACATCCAGAAATGCGCGGACGAGATGAACCTGGAATCAACGCCCGGCGTGGGCACCAGATTACAGATTATCGTGTATTTGCAGCCTGGCGATGAAAGCCGCGCAGGAGGGCAAAGTGAAACTGAAACTGCATGAGGTGATTGCTGCGCTGAACCTGGAAGTCGCCGCCGCTGCCGATGCCCTTGATCGGGAGATCAGCGGAGGATATGCCTCGGATCTGCTGAGCTGCGTGATGGCCCGGGCGCAGGCGGATAATGTCTGGGT
>QMOE01000131.1 GCA_003648125.1 Chloroflexota bacterium | reverse complement strand
TGTTTAGTTCAAGAAAATTTCACTTTGCGCGCCCAAAAGTTGATTTTTTCAAGGCCAAGTTTAAAATCTCTGTGCTCTCCGTGTCTCTGTGGTGAAATTCCTAGTTTTTTCAGTAGAGTCATTTATGTCTCTGTGAATTCTCCGTGAATCTCTGTGTAACAGAAACTTGGTAAAGGTGTCCGGTAGTAAAGCGCGATATGGAAATCGCGGCTACTGCTACCGCGCTGCTTTGAGCAGTTGCCCCACCAATTGGCTACCCAGGATCGCCAGCCCGTCGGTGCACATATAATGGGCAGCTGTATCCTCGAACAGCACCCGCGCCTGCGATGAAAACTCTTGGTCCCCTTCCCAATAGACGAGGGCCATGCGCACTCGCGGCAGGATGGTGAAGGTGTAACCAGCATCGCCAATCTCTAGCGGCTCACCGCCCAATTTCTCGGCGGCGCGGCGGAAAGCCTCAATGCCACCCCCCAACTCGCGCACCAGCCGGCCGCCGGTGTACCCCTGGAACGCCTGGACGTAGAACATTCCGTCGGGCAGATCGCGGAAGCCGATCCACCGGCTCGAAGGGGTTGTGCCGTTGGCCGTGACCATGTAGGTGAGGATCAGGCTCTGGAAAAAGGAAGAAGCCTCATTGCCGGTGTCGGCCCGCCGAACGGTAAAGTCATCACCGGCGATAACGTACTCTTGCCAGAAAAAGGCGAGTCGAAAGTTGCCTTCCTCGTCTCGCTCGCAACCGCTGCGCAGCGCCAGCTTGCCCGGCTTGACCTGGCGCAGTGTCTCCCGCGCATCCGCGACCACCGGAGCCAATTTGTCGTACCACTCCTCAAGCTGTGGTGTAGGTTTACCCTTTTGTAGCATTTAGGCCTCTACTTTCTGCACTAATTGGATGAATTCTTCCCACTCCTCGCGGAAAAAGTGCACGGTGACGGTGCCCAGTTCCAAGTGGTAGGTCGTCTCGCCGTCAGGCTCCTCGGCCTGCCACAGGCTAAAGTTCTCGGTCTCGGACAAGATAACAATGTTGGGTTCTGTCATTCTGTTTGCCTCCAATTAAACGTGATGTGTGAAGCGTGATCAGGTCAGTAGCCGCAACAGCGTGGTCGGGCGCAGCGCCAGGCGGGGCGATTTGTGGCCGATGACGATGTAGGCGATGAGCAGCGCCAATTCCCGATCCTGCCGCAGCCGGTGAAAGACGCGGTTGAGCAGGTACGGGGAGTTCAACGCCAGCCGCAGGATACGCGCCGCCCGATGGTCGGCCCCATAGTGCGCCTCCAGTTCCCTGGTGTAAGAGGCCAATGCCTCGGTCGAGAAATCCCCCGTCTCCAGCGCGCTCAGCGCGTGGGCGGCCGCCAACTCGCCGCTCTCCATTGCCGGCGCGATGCCCTCTCCCGAAAGTGGACTCACCAGCCCAGCCGCGTCCCCGGCGACCAGGATCCGCTCGGCGTGCGTGCGCGTGGAGCCGAACTGCGTGCGCAGCAGATGTCCCTTTATCGGCCCGATCGGTTCAGCTTGCGCCAGCCGTCCCCCGGTGATGGCCGAGTCGGCCACGAAACGGGCCATTACCTCCTGCAGGTTGACCTCGTCCCGACGCACGCGCCGGACAAAGGTTCCAGTTCCCACATTGACGTGGCCCTCGCCCAGCGGGAACAGCCAGGTGTAACCGGGAAGGATTCCGTCTCGAAAATGTATCTCCAACTGCTGAGGAGCGCCGGTGTCGCCGGTCAGGTACTGCCGTGCGGCGACCAATTCTGGCGTTCCCCGCGCCAACCCCAGTTTGCGCGTCACACTGGCGTTGCTGCCATCGGCCAGGATGATCAGGCGGGCGGTTATCTTTAGCCCGCTGGCGCGAACGGCGGCTCCGCTGCCGTCGAGCAATTCTATCCCCTGTACCGGCGTCTTTTCCAGCAACTGCGCCCCCGCCTCGACCGCCGCCTGGGCCAGCCGGGCATCGAGCAACTGGCGGGGAATCGTCCGCCCATAGCAATGGCCGTCGGCGTTGCCGTCAGGATGCACATCCAGCGGCCGATCGTCGGGAGAGGTCAAGCGCAGCACCTCCGGCGCGGGGAACTGGGAGGCCCACTCGCCCAGGCCGGTGCGGGCCAGAGCGGCTAATCCATCCGCGCTCACCCCGTCGCCGCAGGGCTTGTCGCGGGGGAAGGTGGCTCGCTCCAACAGCGCGACTCGAACGCCGGCGGCGGCCAGACGTTGCGCTGCCACCGACCCGGCCGGCCCAGCGCCTACGACAGCGATGTCTGCTTTCAAGTCCCTTGCTCCAACTGCAACTCGAATATCCAGATGTCGTGGCTATTTTCCCTTTGCTCGTAACCGGCGGCCTCGGCCGCTGCCATCAAGCCTGGTTCGTCCACCGGTCTGAAGCGCACCTCTGTATACCCTTGCTGTGCAGCCAGCTTGCGCAATTCTCGCAGGGTGATAGATATGGCGTTCTCTTTGCCGTCCACGTAACCCACGTGGAGTTTGTCTTTTTCCTCCTCTTCCTTTCCCTCTCGACAGATCAAGGCCCAGGCAGCGAGTTTGCCCTCGGCGTCCAGTCCCCAAATGTCCCCCGCCGCTAGATGCCGCTCTAGCTGCTCGCGGGTCAGGTTCTTCCACTTGCAGAAATCTTCATATAATCCGCTCGCTGCCTGATAGCGCGGAGATTCGGCGGTCAATGCCCAGGCCGCTGCCAGGTCTGTTTCGGTCAGGCAGTGAAGAGCGGGTGTTTCGTCATCCGGGAGCGGGTCAGCTCGGTAGGGGTGATAGACGGCTACGCGGCAGAAGCCATCACGGACGGCTATGTGGTGGATGGGATAATTTTCGGCGTGAGTTCCCAGGCGCAGCGTCCCGCGCCCGGTGCGGCGCGCTGTCTCGACCTGGATAGTTTGTAATTGTCCGGCGATTCCCTTTCCTCGATGGGCCGGATCCACCCGCAAGCCTTCCATCCACCACTCGTCGTCGGCCAGGCGGGTGAGTTTGGCAAATCCAACTACTCTACCCCCCAATTCCGCCACGAAGAATTGACCATGGGAGTCGGTCAGCCAATTGCCCCATACGTCTGGGATGTAATCGTGGCCCTCCCAAATCTGGGCGGAGATGGCTTCGACGGCGGGTCTATCCGTCGGCTGCGCTGGTCGAACATGGACGGGGGGGAGCACGATCTTTCTTTGTTTCATCTCCTCCTGTATCCGATCCCAGGCTGCTTGCTGCGCCCGCTTGAGCAGCTTTGGCTTGGGGGTGGCTTTCTCCGGCTCGACGAATGGGTCGTGGTCGTAGAGGCGGCAAAAGACGTAATGGCCCACCACCCGCAGCGTCGCCAGGACGGGCGCGGCGAGCAGCATCCCCAAGATGCCGGCCAGGTTGCCGCCGACGATGATGCCGATCAGCACCACCAATGGGTGCAGGTTGAGGCTGCGGCCCATGATGCGGGGCACGAGCAGGTTTCCTTCGATTTGTTGAATCACGATGTACAGTCCAATCACCAGCATGGCGAACCAAAAGTTGCTCATTGGCAAAAAGCTAGAGCCTTGGAACAGGGCCACCAGCGCCGCTGGTATCAGTGCAATGATCGGCCCGACGTTGGGCACGAACTCCATCACCCCTGCGATCAGGCCCATCACCCCCGCGTAGGGCAGGCCGACCGCTGTGCAGACAACGGTTGTGATGACGATCATGGCCCCGCCCAGCAGCAACTGGCCGCGCAGAAAAGCGTTCCACACGTCTGTGATCTGCCGGCGCAGACGCACAAAGTCGTCGCGGTAGCCAGGCGGGGCCAGGTTGTCCAGTTGCTCCGTGAAGCGGTCGGCGTCTTTGACCAGGTAAAAGGTAATCATCAGGATGATGACCAGCCAGAAGGCGCCTGAGGCGAGGTTAAGCACAATGTCGAGGGTACCTTGCGCGACCGAACTGACGAACGAGCGCAGTATCGAACTTAGCTCCTCATACGTACTGCTCAGGTCCAGAGTGTACTCCCCGACCTGCACCGGTCGCTCCAGGAAGGTGCCGATCTCGGTGATGACGGCGGTTGTATCTACCTGTAACGAGATCACGGCCCGCTGGATAGCCGGCACGACTGTCATTGGGGCGGCTATCACGCCCAGCATGCCCACGAGCAGCACCAGGAAGATGAGGCCAGTCGCCAGCCCGCGCGAGAGGTGGAGGTGGTCGGTGAAAAAGTCGGCGATGGGGTCGAGGATAAAGGCCAGCAGCAACGCGATCACCAGTGGTGGAAGAACGTCGCGAAAGCGGTAAATGACCAGCGCCAGCAGCACCAAAATAATCAAGATGACTGTGCGCTTGGTGGATGTGCTCCAACGATGTACCGGTTCGTTCATCTGATCATTCCTTGGTTGGCAAGTATTTGCAACAATCCATCGGGATACAACGGCGGGCCGCTCCCTTGAAACTCGTGCAGCGGCATCCAGCGAGCCGTCAGGGTCTCGGTCTCTTCATGCACCTCGAAGGTTTCCTGCTCGTAGAGGGAGCGGTTGGCCAGAGTGGCCTCGTAGAGCAGGACGATTTCGTGGCCGCGTTCGCCGTTGCAGGTAAAGATGTTCTCCGTGGTAGCCAGGTAGCGCGTGCTGGCAAGCTCGGCGCCCAGCTCTTCGCGGAACTCGCGCCGGAGCGCCTCGTGACTGCGTTCCCCGAACTCGATGCCGCCGCCGAGAGGGCGGTAGTAGGTCTCGCCTGTGACGCGATCGCGCGCTTCAAAGACCAAGAGTTCGTCGCTGCGCCAGACGATGCCCAGCGCCAGTGGCCGGATTTGTTCGTTGTTCATTGGTTTCACGCCAACCGCAGTCCCGGCAACACGTCCAAATCCCAGCCGGCCCGCCGCCCCGCGATAAAGTGCCGATACGCGCAGGCCCCCACCATGGCCGCGTTGTCGGTGCAGAGGATGAGCGGCGAGTAGTGGACCGGCACGCCGACCCGCTTGCGGGTCACGTCCCGCAGCGATTGGTTGGCCGAGACACCCCCGCAGAGCAGCACAGCGGTCACGCCGAACTCGTCGGCCGCCCGCGCTGTCTTGGCCGAGAGCACATCTACCACCGAGGCCTGAAAGCTGGCCGCCAGGTTCGCCAGCAGGCGGCCCTGGGGCGGATCGGTGTACTTTTGAATCTCGCGCAGTACAGCAGTTTTGAGGCCACTGAAGCTAAAGTCGTAACTATTGTCTAGCCAGGCGCGGGGAAAGTTAAAGGCCGTGGGATCTCCCTTGTGGGCCGCCTTTTGGATTTCTGGCCCGCCGGGGTATGCCAGCCCCAACAGCCGCCCTACTTTGTCGAACGCTTCGCCGGCGGCGTCGTCTAGCGTGCCGCCCAGGTATTCGTATTGGCCGTGGTCGCGCATCAGGATCAATTCGGTGTGGCCGCCGGAGACGATGAGGGCGAGGAGGGGGAATTCTAGCTCCCCCTCATTTTCCCCCACTTGCGGCTCATCCTCTCTTTCCTCCCCGCTCGCGGGGGAAAAAGTTGATTCCAGCCAGTGGGCATAGATGTGGGCCTCCAGGTGGTTGATCCCGATCAGCGGCAGGTCACGCCCCAGGGCGAGTCCCTTGGCCGCGTTGACCCCCACCAGGAGCGAGCCGGCCAGCCCCGGCCCGTAGGTCACGGCCACCGCGTCCAGATCGTCAAAGCCGAGATGGGCCTCCCGCATTGCCTGTTGAATCACGGGCACGATGGCCTCGACGTGGGCGCGGGAGGCAAGTTCAGGGAAGACGCCGCCGTATTGAGCGTGCAGTTCGATCTGCGAGGCGACGACGTTGGAGAGGATGTGCCGCCCGTCCGCGACGACGGCGGCGGCGGTCTCGTCACAGGAAGTTTCGATAGCCAGGATACGGATCATGGTTTAATCACCAACTCTTTGGGAAAGTTGGTCAGGTTATGCACCTTACCATCAGGGTCAATCCACAGATCGTCCTCGATGCGCATGCCAAAGCCCTGGTCAGGGTAATACAGCCCCGGCTCGCAGGTAAAGACGTGGCCCGATTTGAGCACGTCGGTGTTGGATGGCGTGTCGCTAAAGCGCGGCTCCTCGTGGACATTCAGCCCCAGCCCGTGGCCCAGGCTGTGCACGTAGCCGCTCTCGGTCTTGGGGTCGCTGGCGATGGTGGGATGGCCGCGGCTCTCGAAGAATTCGCACGTCTCCTGCTGGTAACGCCGGGCTTTGGCGCCCACCTCGTAAGAACCGATCATCTTCTCAGAGCACTCGTACACGTCCCGGTAGGCCTTCTCGACCTCGGGCGGCGCGTAGCCCAGGCAAAATGTGCGGGTCACGTCGGCAAAATAGCCGCCGCCAGCCTCGCGGGGAAAGATATCAAAGACGATGGTTTTGCCCAGTTCGATGATGTCCTCTGCCCGCCCTTTGTTATGAGGGATGCCGGCGTCGCGTCCGATGGAAAAGATAAAGCCCTCCGGGTCCTCCAATCGCTGCTCGGCCAGAAAGCGGTTGATTTGCTCGTGCACCCGCCCGATGGTCAGCGGAGAGCCATCGGCTTGCAGCAGCGCATTGTTCTTTACCTGGTGCGATTTGAGGAACTCGACTGTCTGGCCGATGATGTCGCAGGTGCGGCGGCTGGCCTCGCGGATGCGCTCGGCCTCGGCCGCGTCCTTGGTGGCGCGGGCGGCATCGATCAACGTCACGCCATAGTCGCCGTGGACCTGGATATTTTCCAGTTGCGCATTCAGCG
>QMOE01000130.1 GCA_003648125.1 Chloroflexota bacterium | reverse complement strand
TCACCGAGACGGTGGGCCTGTACTTTGTCGTGGGCGTGATCCTGGCGGCGTTGCTCCAGATACTGATCCCGCCAGCGTGGACATCGTCGCTCCTGGGCGCGGGCCGTTGGTACGGCGTGTTGCTGGCGGGCGTCCTAGGCGTCCCACTCTACACGTGTGGCGGGGGGGCGGTGCCGGTCATCGCCGGATTGTTGGCCCAGGGGATGAGCCCCGGCGCAGCGCTGGCCTTCTTTCTGGCCGGCCCGGCTACGCGATTGACGTCGCTGGCGGCGCTGGGCACGCTGCTCAACCGGCGGGCGTTGATTGCCTATACAGTCTACGTCATCGTGGGCGCCGCGCTGGTGGGCGCCGCACTCAATTTGATACTTGGAGGTTGAGATGAAGAGACGATGGAAACTGATCGCGCTGGCGGGGCTGCTGGCGTTACTGGGCGGCCTGAGCGCGCTGCAACGCCAGGTGGCCTACTCCAACCCGTCCAGTGAACCCGCCGAGATTGCCATTGTGCGGGCGGCGGCTTGGCCGGTTTCGGACGCAGAGGTTGAGTCGCTCGTGCGCCAGGCGGTGGCGCTGGCGGGTGGGCTAGATAGCATCATCGGAACGGGCGATGTCGTGGTGATCAAACCCAATCTGGTCTGGGATGCCGCGCCCGACGAGGGATACACCACCGACCCGCGCGTGACCCGCGCCGTGGTCAGACTGGCGCAAGAGGCTGGCGCGGGACAGATCATCATTGCCGACGGCGCGGCGCTGTACCGTGACGGACGCGACGCTCGCGGGGCGACTGTGGAAGCCTTCCATCTCTGCGGTTACGATGCGGACGGCAATATGGTGGACGATGTCACTGGCGTGCCGTTAGTAGACCTCAACAATTCCGGTGGGATTGATCAGCACGACCCGGCCCTGGTGCGGCAAGCGTATCCCCAAAACGGGCTTATCCAGAGCAGCTACTGGCTGCCCAACGTGATCCTCGACGCCGATGTGCTCATCGGCGTGCCGGTGCTCAAGAATCACTCCCACGCCGGCGTGACGCTGGCGCTAAAGAACCAGTTCGGCATTGCTCCCTCAGATATTTACCACCAATCCGGCTCACAGATGTTCAAGAGCGCGCTCTCGCACGGCGCAGATGACCTGGGCCGGCACATCGTGGACCTCAACCTGGCCCGTCCGCTCGACTTTGCCATCGTGGACGGGCTGCGTGGGATGATCGATGGCCCCATTGGGGGCGCGCTGGCCGATCCCCCGATGCGGCTGATTCTGGCCGGGGACGACCCGGTGGCATTGGATACCGTCGGCGCGCTGGTGATGGGGTACAACCCCGCCACCGTTCCCTATCTGGGCTGGGCTGCTGGGGTGGGCCTGGGCACCGACGACGTGACCCAGATCACGGTGCGCGGGCTGCGCGTGAGCCAGGTGCGGCGCGATTTTCCCGCCCCCCGTGGCAACCCCCCGGCGCAGCGGGCCGAAGCGATCCCGCCCTCGGCCGCCATCGCCACGCCGGGAGAGGGGCACGTCGTCTTGGAAGATGTCGCTGTGCAGGCCGCCGCGTCAGATAACGACACCGTCTCCAAAGTCGAGTTCTATGCCGGCGACGAGTTGCAGGCCATCGTCACTGCCCCACCCTACCGGGCCACGCTCGATTTGAGCGCGCATCGCGGCCAGGCCGTCACCCTGCGCGCCGTAGCCTACGATTTGGCGCTCAACGACGCCGAGGACAGTCGCACAGTCGAGGTGATTCAGTCTCCAGCGCCGGGCACTGCTTCGATCCAGACCGCTACTATCTCGATCCCCACCTACCCATACGCCGGTTTCTTGGAGAGCGATACTGACCCAGAGTACAACATTACCTACCGCTATTTGAAGCGCAGCGAGTACGAGAACTCGAACCCCACGCCGTCCTGGCAGAATTACACCGCGCTGGTGCTGGAGAACGATTACTTGCAGGTGACTCTGCTGCCAGAACTGGGCGGGCGGGTCTATCAGATGATCTACAAGCCTACCGGCCACAACGAGTTGTACCAGAATCCGGTGATTAAACCCACCCACTGGGGGCCTTTGGATAGCGACAAGAACTGGTGGCTGGCGGCTGGCGGCATCGAGTGGGGCCTGCCGGTGGAGGAGCACGGTTATGAATGGGGCGAACCGTGGAGCTATGAGATCGTCACCTCGACGGCGGGCGTCACCGTCACGCTGCGGGATACATTGGCCAGTGACCGCATCCGCGCCACAGTCACGATACACCTGCCAGCCGACCAGGGCTATTTGGCGGTCACCCCGCGCATCGAGAATCCCACTGGTGGCGACATTGGCTACAAATACTGGACCAACGCGCTGATCGCCCCAGGCGCGGCCAACACCGTTGGCCCAGACCTACACTTTATCTTTGAGGCTGATGAGGTGTCCGTCCATTCCACTGGCGATGAACGTCTGCCGGGCTATGGCACTGTGCCCACCGGGCCTGACTATCGTTTTAGTTGGCCGGATTACGACGGAACCGATTTCTCCCGCCTGGGCAACTGGGACGAGTGGCTGGGTTTCTTCGAGTATCCCCAGGCACAGGCCAATTTTGCCGGCGTCTACGACACCGGGGCGGATGAGGGAGTGGCGCGGGTCTTTCCCTCCGCCGTGGCCCGTGGCAGCAAGGGGTTTGCTTTTGGCTGGGCGAATCCGATTGACTGGGACAACTGGACCGACGACGGCTCCACCTACGTCGAACTGCACGGCGGCGTCGCGCCGACCTTTTGGGACACGGCGACGATCACGGCCGGGCAGGCGCTAGAGTGGCCCGAGTACTGGTATCCGCTGAGTGACGTCGGCCAACTGAGCGCGGCGACGGCCGAGGCGGCGCTGGGCGTGCGCGAGAGCGGCGGTAGTTTCCGCGTCGGCGTACATTCCACCACACCGCGCGCCGCCGGCGCGAGTACGCTCTACGTCTGGGACCGGGGCGATTGCTCTGAACTGGCCCGGTGGGACTTGCCGGCCATTGACCCTGGCGACCCCTTCGCCGGATCGGTGGCGGCGGGGGGGCGGGCGCTGGCGGACGCGGCCTTCGTCTATGCGGATGGCGAGGGGAACCTGCTGGCAGCGGTCAACTTTCAGGACTGTCTGCCGCCTACCTCATCGGTCGAGCCGCTCGCGCCCTGGGTGGCGACGACCAGCTTCACCGTCACCTGGGCCGGGCGAGACACCTGGTCGGGAATCGCTGCCTACGATGTGCAGGCGCGCGACGGCTACGAGGGGGCGTGGAGCGATTGGCTGACCAACACAATCGCCGCGTCGGGCACGTTCACCGGCGGTGTCCACGGCCACACCTACTTTTTCCGCGTCCGCGCCCGCGATACCCTGGGCAACCAGGAATCCTACGTCGCCGAGGAATGGGGGCAAACGTTCACCACGGTGCTGACCGAGGAGCCGGCCCCGGTGCTGGTCACGTCGCGCAAGTCCGCCGCGCCCCGGCAGCCTGGCCCAGACGAGAGCATCGCTTACACTGTCACCATCAGCAACACCGGCAATCTCTCGACCACCGCTGTGTTGACCGACACGCCCCCGGCGGAGATGATCGTGCTGACGGAGACGCTGGCAGCCACCTCCGGCCCCGCGCCGACCTACGCGGACGACCGGATTCACTGGGGCGGGGTGGTGGAAGCGGGCGCGGCGGTGCGCGTGATATACACGCTTGCTCCCACTCCGGCGACGCCCTACGGCGTGCCGCTGACCAACACGGCGCAGATCGCCGGGAGTGTGATGGGGCCTATCACCCGCCGGGAGACAGTGACACGGATGCGCTTTGTTTGGCTGCCGTTGATCATGCGGGATGGGTAACTTGTTGCGCTGCGAGCGGGGCCGATTTCGCTCCCTGTCCTTAATGTGTGATGCTTGCTGGCTACCTTTTTGAGTTTACGTCAAAGTATGCTATAATCAATCGTATCTTCTCAAAAAGTAGGGGCGAGAGTAAGTCGGAATGCCATTCCGACCTACATTCCCCCGAATTATTGAAAAGATACAATCAATCGTGGTTTAGATTTTACTCGGTTGCAACGGTGGGGAATGAGCGATGCAGGCCCAAGTTGAAGAGTTCCTCCAATCTACTGCGCTAGAGAAAGGGTACTCGAAGCACACCGTTGCCGCCTACCGCAATGATCTGGCTCAATTCCTGGCTTTTCTGCTGGGGGAGCAGATTCATTCCTGGCAAAAAGTGAACCGCACTTGCATTCTGGATTACATATTGGCTTTGAAACGCCGTGAATATGCCCCGGCGACTGTGTCTCGCAAAGTTGCGGCTGTCAAGTCTTTTTTTCATTTTCTGGTGACAGACGGCATACTAGAAGACGATCCTGCTATTGCGGTGGATCTGCCCCATGCAGACAAGTGTCTCCCCCATCCCTTGAGCCAGGAGAAAGTGACTCGTTTATTGGCAGAACCAGCCAAGTCCGACACGCCGGCTGCGCTGCGGGATAGCGCCATGCTCGAATTGATGTACGCAACCGGTATGCGGGCCAGCGAGATCGTCAATCTCAGTGTGGACGCGGTGGACTTGAAAGCTGGAACGGTGCGTTGTATAGGAAAAGGGAACAAAGAGCGCATCCTGCCGTTGCACGAGCGAGCGCGGAAAATACTTGGCGACTATTTTGATTCGAGCCGCGTCAAGCTGCTACGAAGACCAGACGAAAAAGCATTGTTTCTCAATCAACACGGGCGACCTTTGACCCGGCAGGGGCTGTGGTTGATTGTCAAACGGTATGCCACGGCCATCGGTATCGAAAACGAGGTTACCCCTCACACACTGCGTCACTCCTTTGCCACTCACTTGCTCGATGGAGGGGCAGGGTTGCGCGAGGTCCAGCAACTGCTGGGCCATGCCAATATCTCCACCACGCAGATATACACCGAGGTTTCCAGCCGGTACAAGCGAGAGGTTTACGACAAAGCTCACCCGCGAGCGTAGCGGGCAGACAGTCATTTGACGTCAGGAGGTACGATGCTGTACGCGCAGAAATTGCTGTTACCCGACGAGCACACCGTGCTGGTCGTCCGCGACCACTGGATCGGATTGCTGCTCACTGTTCTGGTTGACGCCGCCGTCAGTATTGTCATCGTTGGACTTGCGGCAGCGGGGGGTAGCTTCGCCTCGCCCTGGGCGTGGTTGGGACTTTTGTTGTTGGTCGTTCCCCTCGCGCATCTTGCGTTCCGCATTTGGGTGTGGTGGAATAAGCAATGCCTCATCACCGATCGGCGCATCATCCAGATTACAGGGACGTTTAACAAGCACGTGTCCGATACCTTGCTGGAAAAGATCAACGACATCGTGATGGAGCAATCGGCGCTGGGGCGCATGCTCAACTTTGGCGACGTCGAGATCATCAGCGGCTCCGAAAGCGGCATTGACGTCTTGCGTCGCATCGCTGATCCAATTGCGTTTAAGAAAGCCCTGCTGGAGCAAAAAGGATCGCCTGGCAGCCTGGACACTCTTGATGGGCAGGCCGGTGATGTTCCCGATCTAATCGCCGAGTTGGACGAATTGCGCCAAAAGGGCTTGATCACCGACGCCGAGTTTGGGGAAAAGAAACAGCAATTGTTGGACAGGATTTAGGGTTTGGAGAGGAGGGTGTAATGCCAGAGTACTTTTCACGATCGCACTTTGAGGCTGCCGCTGCGACGATACGGGAGCGAACCCAACTTGAACCCCAGGTTGGCCTGATCCTCGGCTCTGGACTCGGCCCGCTGGCCGATAGAATTGAGGATAGCGTTATTGTTCCCTATGGTGAAATCCCCCACTTTCCCGTCTCGACCGTGAAAGGGCACACCGGGCGGCTGGTCATCGGGCGGCTGGAGGGACAAGCCGTGATGGTGATGCAGGGGCGCGCGCACTACTACGAGGGATACTCGATGGCTGAGATCACCTTCCCCGTGAGAGTGATGCAGGTGATGGGAGTCGAGACACTGATCGTCACCAACGCGGCCGGCGGGCTTGATCCCCAGTTCCATGCGGGGGATGTGATGCTGATCAATGATCACATCAACCTGATCGGCATGAGTGGATTGAACCCTCTGCGCGGCCCCAACCTCGACGAGTTCGGCCCGCGCTTCCCCGATATGTCGGAAGCGTATGATGCTCACTTGCGGGTACTTGCCAGGCAGGCGGCGAGCGAGGCAAAAGTGGTTCTGCGAGAAGGTATTTACATGTGCCTGGCTGGCCCTACTTTCGAGACCCCGGCCGATTTGCGATTTCTGCGCCAGATCGGGGCGGACGCTGTTGGTATGTCCACTGTGCCCGAAGTGATCATCGCCCGGCACGGCGGCACGCGGGTATTAGGGCTTTCCGGCATCAGCAATGTGGCATCGGTTGGGGATGCGCCGCCAGCGAAGGCGAATCACGAGGAAGTGCTCGAGGCTGGCCTGGTTTTGGCCCCTCGGCTGGAGGCTATCATTCGCGGTGTATTAAGAGCGCTATGACAATCCTTCTACAATGGCTGATTGAGTACACTTGGGTTCTCTACCCCTTGTGTGCTATTGGCTTTATCACTTATGTGGTTCGCGCGCTGATCGCTCAGCGGGAAAGGAGCCAGGCTCAGTTCATCCTGGAGCGGGATGTCGCCGCTGCGCGGGTCGTACGGGCCTGGGCGATGGTTCTGGTTTTCGTTGTCATTGGGGCTGTCGTTTTTGTCAGCACTGCGTTTATTTTGCCT